>CAUYTW010000294.1 GCA_963575715.1 Gammaproteobacteria bacterium
ATCAAAATCGGTAATTAATTATTCTCATTCAATCCTATTGATTGGAGCACTACCAAGAACTGAACCAGCGCGCTAATCAGCTCGCTTACCATTTGCAAACTTTAGGTGTTGGCCCCGATCTCATGGTGGCTATCTGTGTGGAACGTTCCCTGGAAATAGTGATAGGAATTTTGGGAATTCTAAAAGCAGGAGGAGCTTATGTCCCTTTAGACCCTAATTATCCAAAAGAACGGCTGGCCTACATGTTGGCTGATTCTAAAATTTCGGTCCTTTTAACGCAATCGCACTTACAGCCCCAACTCCCCTCAACCACCGCCCAAATAGTCTGCCTGGAAGACTTTACCAATCTGAAGATTGGTACTCCGTTACTTGCTATTCGCTATCCAGTAGCTACTAATTTAGCATACGTTATCTACACCTCCGGTTCCACAGGTCGCCCTAAAGGAGTTATGGTTCAACATGATAATGTGTTGGCTTTTTTGAAAAGCTTTGAACAAATTGCCCCGGCCACTCACCTCAGAGGCACTTCGGTTTCTTCCTTTAGTTTTGATGCTTCGGTGTGGGAATTGTTCTCTACTCTGTGTTTTGGTGGCACTCTTCATATACTTGGCTTTGACACTCTGGCAGACCCGGACCTCCTGGTTAAATATTTAGTCACGCATGAGATTACTTCCAGTTACATCGCACCGGCACTTTTAATCGAAGTAGTCAACCGATTAGAGGCGCAATCTCGTCCCCTGAAACTGGAACGCCTGCTGGTAGGCGTGGAGCCGATAGAAGAACAGGTTTTGCAACGTTACCGCAATTTGTCGGAACGATTGCATATTATCAATGGTTACGGGCCTACCGAGACCAGTATTTGCGCGACGTTCTTCAAATTTATCGGCTCCACCAATCCAAAACGGCGTACTCCAATTGGAACTGCGGTGCATGGGTATGAAGTGTATATGCTGGATAGCTATTTGCAGCCGGTACCCATCGGTGTGGCCGGAGAATTATATATCGGTGGTGCGGGTCTGGCGCGTGGATACCTGAATCAGCCGGAATTGACCAACGCAAAATTTATTCCCAATCCGTTTGGCGAAGGCCGATTGTACAAAACGGGTGATTTAGGTCGATGGCTACCAGAGGGTAATATCGAATTTATCGGGCGTATCGATCAACAGGTGAAACTCCGTGGATTTCGGATTGAATTGGGAGAAATTGAAGCGACGCTAACCGCTCATCCCGCAGTGAAGGAAGCGATCGTTATCATGCGTGAAGATCAGGTTGGCAACCCGTGTTTAACGGCCTATTTGACACCTGAGACCAGTGACACTGCAACGCAAAGCGAACATGTCCAGCAGTGGCAAAATCTGTATGAGGAAACTTATAGACAGGTCGATGCGAATGTGGATTTGAGTTTCAATATTGGCGGCTGGAATAGTAGCTACACGGGAGAGCCGATTCCTGCGGTGGAAATGGCTGAATGGGTGGAAAATACCGTAGCGGAATTGCTGGCCTTGTCCTCCTCAACTATCCTGGAAATTGGTTGTGGTTCCGGATTACTGTTGGCGCGGCTGGCACCGCATTGTGAGAGCTATTGGGGAGTGGATTATTCTCAACACGCATTGAATCAGGTGCAACAATTGATTCAGGCTTCAGGATTACGGAACGTCATATTACGGCAACGGCTAGCCGATGATTTTACCGGAATTCCCTCCCACACGTTTGATTTGGTTATCATCAACTCGGTCATACAGTATTTCCCCAGTCTTGACTATTTACAACGAGTCATTGAGGGGGCGTTGCAAACACTTAAGCCGGGGGGAATTATCTATGTAGGGGATATACGCAATTTCACATTGCTGGAAGCCTATCATGCCTCGGTGCAATTGTACCGTGCCCCGGATGATTTGACGCGGGCCGGACTGGCCGAACGGGTACAACAGCGAGTTTGGGATGAAGAAGAACTGTTAGTTGCACCTGCGTTTTTTTATGGTCTACCGCAACGCCTGCCCCAAATCCAGGGGATCGAAGTGCGGCTGAAACGGGGACATTATCAGAATGAATTGACACGCTTCCGTTATCAGGTTCTGCTGTATCTGGGCATGATACCAGGAATTCAAAGCGAGCGTTTTGACTGGCAACGGGAAGACTGGACCCTCATTAAACTCCGTTCCTACCTGGCTAAATCTGAAAATTTTGACTCCAGGGCATTAATACTACGCAACGTTCCCAATGCTCGTATTCAGCAGGAGATTCAAACCCTAGGCTGGCTGGGTGAAACTTCTTCACAACGGGTCGCCGACTTACGTCAAATTTTGGCCATTCACTCCAACGGGATAGATCCTGAAATTTTCTGGGCATTGGGTGAGGAATTTTCTTATAAGGTCCATATTACCTGGTCGGAGAATGAACCAGGGGGAATGGATGTATATTTTTACAAAGGCGCCTATGTTTTGGAGTCAAAATCTTCAAATTTGGTCAATCGAAAGCTAACTACCTATGCAAATAATCCCTTGTTAGGGAAATTACATCGTCGTCTCGTTCCACAATTGCGAGAATTTCTCCAGTCCAGATTGCCTGATTATATGATACCGTCTGCGTGGATCACGTTGGATGCGTGGCCACTCTTGCCTAATGGCAAAATCAACCGTAAGGCTTTGCCAGCACCGGTCATGTTACAAGGAATACCGAGGCAACAAATAGTATTACCGCGCACGGCGACTGAAGAGATGATAGCCAGCATCTGGCGGGAAGTATTATGTCTGACGCAAGTTGGTATCCATGACAATTTTTTTGAATTGGGTGGTCATTCGTTGTTAGCCACCCAAATCACTTCACGATTACGCAATGTGTCTGGAATAGAAGTAAGTGTGCGTCAATTGTTTGAAACGCCAACCTTGGCAGGATTAAGTCAGGTCATTGATACCACTCGTGTCCACAATAATTTACCGATGCTTCGATCACGCCCGGAATCTGAAGATTGTGAGTCAAGACTTCCTCTATCATTCGCCCAGCAACGGCTTTGGTTTATCACCCAACTTGATGGACCCAATCCAGTCTATAATATTCCAATAGCGTTGCGTTTAAGCGGACCTCTGAAGGTAGCTGTCTTAGAAATTGCTTTTAATCAAATTGTCCAACGACATGAGATATTACGCACGACTTTCCCAACTCAGGATGGCGTGGCACGGCAACGAATTGCACCGACTTTAACCGTCACCTTGCCGGTGGTTGACGTATCCCCGTCTTTGGAATCGGAATGTAACGAATGGTTAGTAGCGGAGGCTTGGCAACCGTTTGATTTGGTTGAAGGACCTTTGTTGCGAATTAAGTTGTATCGTCTTACCGAGACGGAGCATATATTATTACTCAACCTTCATCATATTATTGCGGATGGCTGGTCGATGGGAGTCTTGTTTAAAGAGTGGAATACTCTGTATTCCGCCTTACTCAAGAATGAACCAAATCCATTGCCACCATTGACGATTCAATATGCAGATTTTGCACTGTGGCAAAGAGAATGGTTACAGGGAGAGGTATTAACACGTCTCTTGGCTTATTGGCAACAACAATTGGCACACGTTCCCACCTTACTCAATTTACCGACCGATCATCCGCGTCCGCCAGTACAATCTTTCCGTGGACACAGCTTTACCTTTAAAATTTCTCCAGAATTGACTACGGCACTGAATCAATTCAGTCGTACTCAAGGTGTCAGTTTGTTTATGACGCTTTACGCTGGATTTGCAATATTATTATCCCGTTATAGCGGACAGGAAGATATTGTGATCGGGGTCCCCATTGCCAATCGGCAATATCGGGAAATTGAATCATTGATTGGTTTCTTTGTGAACACCCTGGCTTTACGGGCAGATCTAACGGGGAATCCTGATTTTATCGAGTTTCTGACCCGTGTACGGCAAATGACACTGGACAGTTATAAACATCAGGATATTCCTTTTGAACAATTGGTCACGGAGTTAAAGATTGAACGGAGTCTAAGTCATCATCCCCTGTTTCAGGTAATGATGACTTTGAATAATACTAATTTCGGGCAGTATTGGCAATTGGCCGATGTAAAGGTCACCATGGTTGATCTGGAAGGTTACAACGCCAGATTTGATTTATTAGTCGCCCTGGAAGAAACGGCCACTCAAATCTCGGGGGTAGTGGAATACAACCGTGACCTGTTTGAACCAGCTACTCTGGCACGTTTTATAGATCATTTCCAGATTTTATTAACTGGTATCGTAGCCAATCCTAACCAACCCATCCAGCAATTACCTTTATTGACAACGGCGGAACGTCACCAAATTTTAGTGAAATGGAATGGCACTGTTATAGATCCGCTACAGTCCAACATTTTAGATTTTGAAAAGGGTATTCACCAATTATTTGAAGAACAGGTGGAACGCACTCCAGACCATATCGCGGTAGTTTTTGAAGAGCGGCAATTAACCTATGTGGAATTGAATCAACGGGCGAATCAGCTTGCTCACCATTTACAAACTTTGCAAGTAGGTCCTGACGTTTTGGTAGGAATTTGTGCAGAACGTTCCTTCGATATGATCGTCGGCATCCTGGGGATTCTAAAAGCTGGTGGTGCCTATGTACCCCTTGACCCTAATTATCCAAAAGAACGTCTGGAATTTATGGTAACGGATACAAAAATGCCAGTGCTGTTAACTCAAGAACACCTACTTCCCCACCTTCCCCAAACCGCAGCCAAAATAGTCTGCCTGGAAGATTTTCAAAACCAGAACCAGAAACCAGGTTTATTCAAGAAACTTAATTTCTCCTCTCAAAGTTTGGCTTACGTTATTTACACCTCTGGTTCCACAGGTCGCCCCAAAGGTGTAATGATGCCTCATCAGGCTTTGTATAATCTGATTGTGTGGCAAGTTCGACAGACCACCGTCGCGCCTGATGGTAAAACGTTGCAATTCGCCCCGATCAGTTTTGACGTGTCCTTCCAGGAAATTTTTTCCACTTTCACCACGGGAGGGACGCTGGTTTTAATTTCCGAAGACCGCCGGCGGGATATGGAGGCATTATTGTGTCTGCTGATCGACCAGCGCATTCAACGAATCTACCTACCCTTTGTGGCCTTGCAGAATTTATCCGAAGTGGCGGTTGACAGTCGTACATTACCTACCCATCTGAAAGAAGTGATTACAGCGGGGGAACAATTACAAATCACTCCTGCCATCGCTAATTTTTTCAGGCAGACGGGCGCGACTTTGCACAACCATTATGGCCCCTCCGAAACTCACGTAGTGACGACCTACACATTATCCGAAACCGTGACCAATTGGCCCACTTTGCCACCCATTGGTCGTCCGATAGCCAATGTCAAACTTTACATCCTGGATTCCTACTTACAACCTGTTCCTGCTGGAATACCCGGCGAGTTATATCTTGGCGGCGTTTGTCTGGCACGGGGATATTTGCATCAGCCTGAATTAACGGCTGAAAAATTTATTGCCAATCCCTTTCATAACGGGCGATTGTACAAAACGGGTGATTTAGTCCGGTGGTTACCGGACGGTAATATCGAGTTTCTCGGACGTATTGACCACCAGGTGAAAATTCGTGGTTTTCGTATTGAATTAGGCGAAATTGAAGCGGTCATCAATCAGTACCCGGCGGTGCAGCAAGTGGTAGTCATGGTGCATACGGATGACAATGGCCAAAAACGACTGCACGCCTATATCACAGGTGACATGGGACCAGAGGATTTAACCAGTGGAGACCTGCGGTCTTACCTCGCCCAAAAACTCCCGGATTACATGATACCCACCACATTCATGGTTTTAGAACGTTTCCCCATGACCCCCAGCGGCAAAGTGGATCGACGGGCCTTATTGGAAATTGGACTCAGAAAAGTTACTCAGACTCCCTCCGACAAATTACCGCTGCAAACTCCAACAGAGGAAATAATAGCCGCGATCTGGGCGGAAGTTTTGGGACTGGATCGTGTCGGCCGTGATGACAATTTCTTTGAACTGGGCGGGCATTCCTTATTGGCCACACAAGTCACATCGCGGTTACGGAAAGCCTTTGGTTTTAATGTGACGGTGCGTCAATTGTTTGAACATCCGGTGCTCTCACAATTGGCTACGATGCTTTCTACCACGTCCGGGCAAAGAAATTTACTTACGCCACCACCGTTACAACTTCATCCAGAATGGATGCCAACGGATGCAAAGATACCATTGTCGTTTGCCCAACAACGCTTCTGGTTCCTGGATCAATTAGAAAATTCTAGCCCAGCCTATAATTTTCCGATTCCACGACGTTTGAGTGGCGTGTTACAAGTCCGTGCCCTGGAAACCAGTCTCAACGAGATAGTGCAACGGCATGACATCTTACGCACGACTTTCCCTGCCCACGAAGGAATAGCCTACCAGCAGATTGCCCCTGCAGTTCCGTTCACGTTATCGGTCATCACCACCACCGAGGCGGAATTACCAAACCTCCTGGTGGAGGAAGCCTGGCTACCATTTGATTTAGCCAGGGGGCCTTTATTACGAATCAAATTGTATCGATTAACTGAAACCGAACATGTCCTGTTAATCAACTGCCACCACATCATTGTCGATGGCTGGTCGATTGGCCTTCTGTTCAAGGAATTGAACTTGTTATATACCGCTAGACTTCAGGGTAAACCTTCACCATTGCCACCGTTAGCCTTTCAATATGCTGATTTTTCCCTCTGGCAACGTCACTGGTTACAGGGAGAGACCTTAGTACGACAATTGGCCTACTGGCAACAACAGTTAGCCCATGCACCCACATTTTTAAATTTATCGACTGATCATCTGCGTCCAGCGATACAAACCTTCAATGGTCGGTATCAATGTTTTGAACTGACTCCGGAATTGACTGCGGAATTGAAGAAACTGAGTCGGCAGCAGGGAGTAAGTTTGTTTATGCTGCTTTATGCGGCATTTGCTGTTTTATTGTTTCGTTACAGTGGGCAGGAAGATATGGTAATCGGTTCTACCATTGCGAACCGCCATTACCGTGAAATCGAACCACTCATTGGTCTATTCGTCAATACCCTGGCCCTTCGCGCCGACCTTTCTGGTCGTCCCAGTTTTATAGAATTGCTGAGACGGGTGCGACAGATGATTTTGGACAGCCACAACCATCAGGATATTCCCTTTGAACAGTTGGTAGGAGAGTTGCAAATTGAACGGAGTTTAAGCCACACCCCGTTGTTTCAGGTGATGATAACCCTAAACAATACTACTTTCCAGGAGGTTCGGCAGTTAGGGGAAGTGCAACTCACCTGGATGGATTTTGATAGCGTTATTTCCGCCTTTGATCTGACTTTATCACTGGCAGAATCAGATATGACATTATCAGGCGGACTGGAATACAATCTGGACCTTTTTGAACCGGCTACGATTCATCGTATGATCGGCCATTTCAAAACTTTATTACGCGGTATCGTAGATAATCCCAATCAGTCGATACAACAATTGCCATTATTAACCGAAGAGGAACGGCAACTCATTTTAGTGAAGTGGAATGACACGGGCGTAGCAACACTTTCAGACCAATGTCTCTCTCAATGGTTTGAAGCCCGGATAGAACAGTGGCCAGACCAAATTGCCCTGCAGTGGGAAGGACAGAAGATGACCTATGGAGAATTGAACCTGCGGGCGAATCAAATCGCTTGCTACCTGCAAACCTTGGGAGTAAGTCCGGAAATTCCTGTAGGTGTCTGCACAGATCGTTCTCCAGAGATGATTATTTATCTGTTGGCGGTGCTAAAAACGGGTGGCGTTTATATACCCTTAGACCCTGAATTACCATCAGAGCGATTGACGTTTATATTGAGTGATGCGGGTGCGCAGGTATTGCTGACTTCACTAACGCCACAGAAAATAAAAAAAATTGGTTGCTCCGCAGCCCTGAAGGTTTGTACACCAGAGTCAATGCTAAATTTGATGATGGGGACACCAAAGGTTCTGTCCACGCCCGAGAATTTGGCTTATATCATTTATACTTCAGGTACGACAGGTCTTCCCAAGGGAGTAATGATAACGCATGGATCTCTTTCTAATCATATTAGAACGATGATCGCGGAGTATCGCATCACTCCCCGGGACAAGATCCTTCAATTTTCTTCAATCAGTTTTGATGCCGCCCTGGAACAGATTTTCACGGCATTACTGGGGGGGGCAACACTGGTATTACGGGGTGACAATCTCTGGTCTGCCGACGAATTCAACGAGACCGTATTGAAGACCGGAATTACCACAACAGACTTACCACCGGCCTATTTCCACGAGTTACTCGACAATTGGCTGGTGCAACCACCTGCATTTTTAAACCAGCAACTCCGCTTGATAATTATAGGAGGAGAGAAAATCTCTCCTGACATTCTAAAACGGTGGCGGCAGCTATTCCTGACACTACCTGAATCAAACCCAGAAGGTTTAGTAAAACCACCCTCAACGACCTGTTTAATCAATGCTTATGGTCCTACTGAAACGACCATCACGGCAACTCGATTTGAACTGACTTCATATCAAAATCATGATTCCCACTTGAATATTCCCATTGGGCTACCGTTACCAGGTCGCCGCGTGTACATTCTCGACCCTGAATTGCAACCAGTGCCGATTGGCGTGGCGGGAGAATTATATATTGGGGGTGTGAATATAGCGCGAGGGTATCTCAATCGCCCAGAATTGACGGCAGCGAAGTTCATCAACAATCCGTTTAATGATCGTCTGGAAGGACGTGTATATAAAACTGGTGACTTGGTGCGTTGGCAACCGAATGGCAATATTGAATTTTTAGGACGCCTGGACCATCAGGTGAAAATTCGTGGCTTCCGCATTGAATTGGGTGAAATTGAAACGGTGTTAAGTACCCATCCCGCTGTACAGGAAGCTATTGTCATCGCCCGTCCTGACCACCATGGACAAGCTCGATTAGTGGCTTACCTGACTCTCGCTACGGAGAAGCCAGGTTTGTGGAGTGCCGAACTCCGGTCTTATCTCATCGATAGATTACCCATCTATATGGTGCCAGCTACTTTTGTAGTGCTACAACACTTCCCCTTGACCACTAGTGGCAAATTGGACCAAGAAGCGTTACCTGAACCAGACCATGACGTGTTCGCCACGATTTCTAAATTCGTACCGCCACAAACGCCCCAGGAAAAGCAATTAACAATATTATGGATGGAAGTCTTGGGATTAACCCAGGTAGGTTGTCAGGATGATTTTTTTGAACTGGGTGGAAATTCATTATTGGCGTTACAACTGATTGCTAAAATTTCGCTGGCCATGAATCTAAAATTATCGGTCAAGTTCCTGTTTTTATATTCCACCATAGCCCAACAAGTCGTTGAATTAACCACTCCTCACCACTCTTTGTTCAGCCCGGAGGAGGAAATCAAGAAACCAGGCTTCACAAAGAAACTTAGTTTCGCTGCGGAAATTAATTTACCGCCCACGATTACCATCAAGGATTTATTGCCATATTCGCGTAATTCTGTGACGACGCCTAAAAATATCCTATTAACCGGTGCCACTGGTTTTTTAGGCATCTATTTATTGCAAGAATTGTTAATCTCTACAAAAGCTAATATTTATTGTCTGGTACGCGCCTCTAGTGATGTGGATGGCTTTCATCGTCTGACAAGTAAAATGAAGGAGTGTCAGATTTGGCTGGAAACCTATCGGGACCGCATAATTGCAGTCAATGGTGATTTAGCGCGTCCCCAATTAGGTTTAAGTGATACTGCTTATGACACTTTGGCGCGTCATATTGACGTTATTTATCACAATGGTGCAATGGTGAATTATTTGTTCACCTACTCTCAACTCAAAGCTACTAATATATCAAGTACGCAGGACATTTTGACCTTAGCGACCCGCTATCGCGTGAAACCGGTGCATTATGTTTCAACGCTGGGCGTACTAGCTACCGATACCAGGTATCCTCAGTTCATATTTCGGGAAGAAGATGAATTAATAGCAATTCCAGAGGGTGGATATAATCAAAGTAAATGGGTAACCGAAAAGCTATTAGGTATGGCCCGTGACCGTAGAATCCCGGTGACGATTTATCGATTAGGGATAGTGGGAGGACATAGTGACACCGGGATATGGAATGAGAAGGATTACCGTTGTTTGCTGATTAAGGCATGTCTGAAGCTGGGAAAATGGCCAGAATTGAATATGAAACTGGAAATTTCACCGGTAGATTATGTCAGTCGAGCGTTAGTCCATCTCTCCCTGCAACCGTCTTATTTAGGTAAGACGTTTCATATCAACAATCCGGTGGAATTTTCGTACACACAATTATTCCAACAGATTATCGCGTTAGGGTATTTTATTCAGCCAATGCCTTATGAGGAATGGCATAATTTACTGGTGGAACAAGCCACTGCGACTGGAGATGAAACCTTGTCGTTTCTCATCCCTTCGTTTACAACGGAGTCGGAACAAACGGAGATAGAGTTTAAGGTTGACAGTGAACAAACCAGGGCGGAATTACAAAAATATTCTATTGAGTGTCCTGAAATAAATGGAAAAATTTTGAAAAACTATCTGAAGTATTTGACGAGATAGAATTGTTTGAAAAAACTTGTAGTTCATGTGCAGCTTTGTCCAGATAAAAGAAAAGCTACGAGCTACACTTTACAAGCTAATCAAGAATAAGCCAAGCTCTGACGGGCAGTGATAGAAAAAGGTTAAAGGGCTTATGAGCAACTACCTAATTTAATTTGTCTTCAATGAGAAGATTATATGCCGGCTGAATCAGCAATTAATTTTTTTACTAAAGCCAAACAGTTCGCTCGTGATATGGTCAGTTCTTTCACAGGCGAGGAACGTACACAACAACAGCAAAGCATTTCAGAGGATGATCAAGGATATTCCGCAGACCAGAAGCCCGAGCAGAATTCAGATCATCTGATCTTATCGACCTCGGCCGTTATGGCGAGTGTAGTCGTTGGTAAAACTCTTTACCCGCCCTTCAAATTGCTCGGTGCGCTAGGTGTGATATATACCGGTTTACCGATATTTAAAAAGACTTCTGAAGAATTGAAAGATGGTCGTGTGACTACTTATCTCAGCGATACTATTCTGATGGGAGGAATGTTAGTCACTGGGCATCTTTTGTTGGCTGCTGCAGTTGGGGTGATAGGTAGTTCCAGTTTGAAGTTGTTAACTAAAACTGAAGATCGAGCCCGAAAACAATTGATTAATGTATTTGGCCAGCAACCTCGGCATGTGTGGATAGTACATGATGGAATAGAGGTACACACGCCGTTTGAACAGATTCAAATTGGTGACATAGTGGTTGTCAATGCAGGGGAGATAATCGCGGTGGATGGCACGGTTACCAGCGGATTAGCTACTGTTGACCAACATGTGCTGACTGGCGAAGCGCAACCGGTGGAAAAAGAACCTGGTGACCCCGTGTTTGCAGCCACCGCAGTGTTAACTGGGCGGTTGTTCATCCTCGTGAAACAAACGGGTCAGGCTACGGTGGCAGCCCAAATTGGAAAGGTTTTGAATAATGCTAAAGATTATAAAGAAACTCTACAGTTACAAGGAGAAAAAATTGCCGATGATTTTAACATACCGACTTTAATCTTATCGGGTATCACTTGGCCGCTACTTGGGGTCAACAAAGCCTTAACTATTATTTGGGCGGGATTGGGATATAACATGCGATTTTTAGGGACGTTCAGTGTTTTGAACTATTTACAAATTTTCTCTAGTCAAGGAGTATTGATTAAGGATGGTCGAGTATTGGATTTGTTGTCACAAGTAGACACCATCATTTTTGACAAGACAGGTACTTTAACTTTGGAGCAGCCGCACGTCCATCGACTTTATCCTTTTCATGGTTTAAGTGAAGAGGATTTGTTGATTTATGCAGCTACTGCTGAATACCGCCAATCTCATCCGATAGCCAAAGCAATTTTAGTTGCGGCGCAACAACGTAATTTAACCTTGCCTGCAATAGAGGAGGCTGCTTATGAAGTTGGATATGGGATAGAAGTAAAAGTGAATGATAAAATCATTCGGGTCGGCAGTGCCCGTTTTATAACCAAAGCAGGGATTTTGATACCAGAAGAAGTCGTAAAAACTCTTCAATATCAAGCGGAAGAGACAGGTAATTCGCTGGTGTATGTAGCATTGGCAGACCGTTTAGCTGGAGTGATAGAGTTGGAACCAACTATTCGTCCTGAAGCTCGGGCAATTCTCCAACAATTACGGAAACGTCATTTGGAAACTTATATTATCTCTGGCGACCATGAACCACCGACGCGGCGACTGGCTGAAGAGTTGGGCATTGATAACTATTTTGCCGAAACATTGCCAGAAGATAAAACAGCGTTGGTGGAGAAATTGCGTGGACAAGGCAAATTTATCTGTTTCGTGGGCGACGGGATAAATGATTCAATTGCTTTGAAAACTGCCCAAGTGTCGATTTCATTGCGTGGTGCCTCGACAGCTGCCACGGATACCGCGCAAATCATTTTGATGGATGGAACGTTAAATCATCTCAATAATATTTTTGATATAGCCCACGATTTTCAGAAAAACATGAAAATTAATTTTATATCCAGTGTTGTTCCTGGAGCATTTTGTATTAGTGGTGTATATTTATTGAATTTTGGAATGGGTGCTGGTGTAATCACTTATTATATAGGAATGACTGCTGGCCTAATAAATACTATGTTACCATTATGGAAACATCAAAAAACAGAAATAAATCACGATTAAAGCAGATAGTTTCTGTGAGCAATTCTTTTCCTCTGCATCTATCCCGGCTGTCGTTAAGTAAATAGTGATAGTTACTTCAAAATGAAAATTGCTGGATGATTTTTTATCTACATCGTTTACAATTTAAAGCCATTGCAGGTAATCGTAGGATAGACCCGCCTATCTTAGCGTTTAAAAAACGCTGTTCAGTATGCCACAGACTAATAAGATTTTTAATTCGTTTCAGATTTGGTATAATTTAATCTCGGTATCATGGCATTTCCAACCCCTGTAATCAAGCCAATATTATATAACATTATCGAAGTGAAAATACCAAATCGGAGGAAAAATGCACCTCCGATACAAATCATCCCAGGTATGAGGGTGGTCATAAAACTAATGTTCATATTTTTGTCGAAATTTGAAGCTAAATCAAACAGCGGTATTAATTGATTTAAATTTTCTCTCATTAGCACAATTTGAGCTGAGTCGGTAGCAATGGTGGAAGATCCGCGCAACGATATAGAAACATTGGCTTTCTTCAAAGCAATTGCGTCATTGATACCATCCCCTACAAAACATACTGAACGTCCCTCTTCTTGTAATTTATTAATATAGTTAGCTTTATCTTCTGGTAATACTTCAAAAAAATAATGATCAATACCTAATTCGGCAGCCAGATTTTGTGTTGGTCTTTTATGATCTCCTGAAAGGATATAAATCATTTTACCACGTTGCTTTAATGTCTCAACAATAGATTTAACCTCCGGCCTTATCTTGGCTTTTAACTCAATAGCGCCGACAAGTTGATTATTGACCGCCACATAAACAAGAGATGTTTCCTGTCCATTACAGTCATCTTGATAATCATTTAGTTCTGAAGGGATAGAGATACTTTCTAAAATCATAAATCGCATACTGCCTACTTTTAATTGCTGTCCCTCAAAATCCACTTCAATACCATACCCAACTTCATATTTAACATGATCTATAACGGGAAGGTCTATATGATAATTTTTTGCAGCCTGTAGGATAGCTTTGGCGATAGGGTGCGACTGACGATATTCAGCGGCGGCAGCGTAACGTAGTACTTGATTTTCTGTGAAACTACTGTAAGAAAATATTTTAGCAATTTCAGGTTCTACAAGAGTAAGTGTACCAGTTTTATCAAAAACTACTGTATCAATCTTTCCAAGCAAATCTAAAGATCGCCCGTCTTTAATCAAAATTCCTTCCTGTGAAGCTATTGTCAGAAAGTTCAACATACTGATAGGGGCAATTATTCGCATGTTATAACCAAAACCGGCATTCAGTACAGCTAATGAATGAGTTATTCCCAACGGTACAGCCAGAGCTCCTAATGCTAATGTTGGAATCGCGGCTTTATCAGCAATTACCTGACCTCTGGATTGAATCGAACTTTTGTAATCGGCAGTGCAATTTAAAACTTCACCGATTTGTGCTATCACCGTATTACGTCCGGATTTTTCTACTTGGATATGCACTCGTCCAGAAAGTATGAGTGTGCCTGCAAACACAGAGTCACCTATTGTTTTTTCCGCCGGTTGAGCTTCTCCCGTAAGTTGGTGTTGATCAATACTTGCAATACCCTTAACAATGATTCCGTCGGAAGCAATATATTCGCCGGCATTTACTACGATAATATCTCCTACCGAAAGTTGATTAAAGGGAATTTCTACTTCAATATTGTCACGTAAAACCCAAACAAATTTTGGTTGTTCTCCGAATATATTAATTAAATTTTTACGGGAGTCATCCTCTGTTTTAAGTAACAGTTTATTACTACCCATTATAAGAAAAGTTACCATAGAACATGCAAAAATATTTCCTGTAGCAATCATCGCGGTGATTGCGATTATATCCAAAATAGAAGCGCTAATCTTATGATCTTTGAAAATAGAACGATAGGCATCGACTCCCACAGGAACTCCAATATAAATTAGTCCTGGAATTGCCATCGGAAGTAGAATGGGCGTATTGGTCAATACCCCCACAGTGGTCAATGTCAGCGAGCTTCCTGCAACAGCAATATTTTGATCCACTATCTGTTCAGTCTGCTTTCGCAATGCATTGTCATTAACAGAAAGATTTTCCAAATCTTGGTCAGAGAAAAGTTTTTTATCGGAATTCTTACGAAGCATTGCTTTGCTCTTTTCAGAGAATGGACTATGCTGATATCCTTTCAATCCGGCAAACAAAGATAATCCTGTAATTAACCAGTTAGCAAGAAATAACATTATTTATTTTCCAGAAGAAGTATCGTCATTATTTTAATCAACTGCGTAACTTTTAGCTAATATTTGTTTACCCAAGCCGTTCTAAGAGCAGACGTAATTCGGCGCTATCACTGTAGTGCAGGTCCGGATCGTTGGCCATGGTCGGATCGCGGGAGCCGGCGATAATGGCGAGGAGTCTGGGTAATAAAGCATGTAATTCGCTGCGTAAATTAGATTGTAGGGTCGCTGTGCGTAATCTTTCCAGCAATGCTATTGAACGCGCACCCTGGGCCATGATCATGGCCACCTGTTCGCAAAGCCGCCCGCCGGCAAATAATGCCTCGCCACCTTCGCGGCGATAGGCGAGATACGCCACCGCAGCTTCATTCCGCGCCTTGATTGCGGCTGGTTGGCAATTTTGCCGACGTTCAATGTTCTCAAGCAGTGCCCAAGTTTTCCAGGATTCAGCGCCATGGCCATGGGAGGTCTGGCACGATAACGCCCGTTCGATTTCTTGCCGCGCAGCGGCAAAGTTTTCTGATTCCACCAGGGTATTGGCCAGACGAAAACGTGCTTGTCCCTCCTGAAACGAGTTGCCGAGAATCGCCTGGCGTTCCGCCGCCTGGCGATAACAGGCTGCTGCCTGATCGTTCTGATTGCGGGATAGATAAAAGTCAGCCAATTCCATGAGGGTTAGTGCTTCCCCGTTCAAATCGTTGCGACGCACCCAAATGCTCAGGACTTCCTGATAGGCGTTCTCTGTCGCTTGCCAATCACCGAGTTCATGGTGGATCAAGGCCATCTGGTGCCAGGCAATCGCTACCATGGACAACTCGCACAATTCCGTGAAGGACTCGCGTGCCTTGGCGTAGAGAGATAAGGCTTCGAGATAAGACCCCTGAAGCCGCCAGATATCCGCGAGTTGGAGACGATTTACCGCAGCGTCGCGCCGCGCACCGCGTGCTTCATCCGCCATTAATGCCTCTTGATAGGCAGCGGCGGCAGCTTCAAGCTGTCCTTGCGCCCGCAGGCAGTCACCGCGCTCGGTGCAACAAGCCGAGGCCATCCGCGCCGCTGCTGCGCTCCCGCCTTCAGCCAGAACCTGAAAGCGGCGACGTGCCAGCTCCAAATAAGCCAGTGCGGGTGCGGGAGTTCCGCTGGCCTCCATGACTCGACCAAGTAAACGATGGGCCATTGCCTGGTCGTAGGCGGCACCAGGGTAAGCCTTGTCTCCCGCATTTTCAAAGCGTCCCACGAGGGCTTGTGCTTGTCCTAGAGCTTCCGGCAGCCAGCCTGACTCCAGCAACCGCTCTACCGCTTCGGCCTCAGCAGTGAAGGCTGCGCGTCCCCAACCGACGAAACGCGGTGCCAGACGTTCGCGGAGGGCTGTCACTCGTTCCAGGACACGGGGTAAGCGCAACGGCGCAAGCAAAGTTTCCAAGCGCCATACCAATCCTAGTGCATCCTCGGCGGATTGGTGGGCGGCGCTCCAATCGAGCAGGGTCAGCAGATTCGGCAGCTCGCGCCGTGTCAGCCGGAGACTGCGATTGGCATTGCGGAACCAGTTCTTGTACAAAGTGTTGAGTTGTTTCACCGTCGCAGTTACCCAACGTCCCCAATCCTCTCCGCGCGTCCGTTCATCGATTACCGCTTTGAGATAGGACTGGAGAGCCGGATCGAGCGCCAGGCAACCATCCGCCAGGCCATGAGCCAATCGCACGCCGATCATCTGATCGGCGAAAGCAGCGACTTGTTCCGGGGTCAGGTTGAGCATCGCCGCCACCGTATCAAGGCTCGCGACCCCTTGGAAGTGTGCGAAAACCCGTACCCAGGTTTGTGATTCGGCGGGAAGCGCGCGCAAGGACAGACCTATCGCGGCATGGATAGCACGCGTCTGGGTGTTTTCCTGGTCAGGCAGGACGCGGTGTAAATCCGCCAAAATAGCGCGCAATTTAGCGGTAGTTGCGCGCACTCCGTATCGGGCCAGCTCGGGAGCAATCAACATCAAGGCGCGCGGGTGACAATTCATCGCTTGAATTAAATTCAACAATTCTTGTTGCGAACGCCCCGGATCGGTGGCAACAGGAGCGAGGCCCGCAGCGTGCAATATCCCCGCAAGCAAGGCGATGGCATCATTTTCTTCAAGAATGCTCAGAGAATGCGCATGGCCGGTATAAGGAGGTGGCAATGCTTCATGACTGGTGAAAAGCAATCGCGTCGTAAGCGAAGCGCGCTGAAGAACGCGACACAAATCCAGTATGGTCTGAAGGCTCAAGGTTGCGTTAAGGCAGGTTTCCCCGGAATCAGCCGGGCTTTGAACAAGACGGATTGATGCGTTATCCAACAGGATCAAGGTTGATTGTTCCATTAAGGCCCGTTCCACCTGCTGCTGGGATTGTGAATCGGTCATCGTCACCACGACGCCATCATCCCAACCGACCACAAGCTGGCGACCAAGACAATCTAACACTGCGCGCGGGTGCGGATGGTCCTCCAAAGAAACGAAGGCGGCGCGCTCAAAACGGCCACTTTCCACCAACCAGCGTGCGGTTTCGACTGCCAGGGCGGTTTTACCGATTCCATTCGGTCCGGTAATGACGGCATAGGAAGCGATCAACAATCGCCGTTCCAGAGCAAGCATCTCCCGGGAACGACCATGAAAGCCATGAGGTGGTCGCGGGAGTGCATCAAGGATCGGTTGTCGCTGCTCCGCGCGGAGGGCGGCAAGGCGAGTCCCGGCCAGGCGGCGAAAAATCTGAAAGTCTTGCGTGTCTTGATAAAGTACCGGTACAAACCAATCAATCAAGCTCAAATCAGCAACCGCATGATCTCCCGACATACCCATTACCTTCACGCGATGTGGATCGTCGCGCAATGCCTGCTGGCCTTTCGCCGTCGCGGTTCCCACACGCTCGCCCTGTGCCAGTGCGCTGTGAAAGGCCGCAAGGAAACGTGCGGCGGTGGATGTCGGAACATGGTGTGTCAGCGCCACCACCGTTTTAAGACCCGCGCGCAGCAGGCGTAACGCAAGTGCTGTGGTAGTTTTATCAGTGGCACCAGGCACGGAAGCTGGATCCCGTTGTGGTTCTTCGCGGTGCGTCCAGCGTGCCACCGTGAGAAAAACTACGGGAATCCGATACTCGCGGAGCAGTGCCGCCAATTCGTCGGACTCGACAAATTTTTCCCGCCGACCCTCAAGACGTTCCAGGCTTGCCGGATCCTCGAAGCAAAAAATTTCTCGACTATGATGGCGGTCGTGGATCCCGTAACCATCGAAGTGAACCACAGTGTAAGGAGTGCGCCGACGCCGGGCTTTATCCAGGGTTTTTTCCAGCTCGCTCAATGTCGGCGGAGCAAGAAGAGTGAGTTGCACCAGTCCTCCCATATCCACTGCTACCTGTATTAAGGGCTGGGCCATCCGCCGATGATCGAGGTAAGGGATATTTACATCCTCGGGGCGTGGGCACACCAATAAAATCCGTACTGGAGGATCAATCGCCGAGGTTCGCTCCTCGTTGCCGGACAGGTGATCGTGCGCCAGTTTGGCAATGGTGATGGGGCGCGTATCTTGAAAGAGATAACCGCGTCCATCGTGGAGCAGTTCCCAGGGAAGAGCCAGGAAATCATTGGCGACCATTGCCTGGCTGCTGGTCCGTCGAGAGGACATTCCGGGCCTTCTTATCCGACCCTTCGTTTTGTCGGTGATGCCCGGCGAACTGGTGTCAACTAAAATCGAGAAACGCCGATCACCTGTCGCCCGTCGCCAGGCTTCCCGAGCAGCGCGCGCGCTTTCGCACCCCAGAGCCGTCCGATATAGTGCCTGTCCCCAGCGCGACAGGGTTGCTTCCACAACCTGGGCGCGGCGCTGAAATTCTCCCACTGGCCAATGTTGATAATTATCCAAGTACCAGTTCAATTCGTCCGCTTCGATGGGTTCAAGGGGAGCCATGAAACGAAAACGACGCTGCTGGTCGTTATCCCGCGCACCGGCAAGCAAGGAAAGACCCGCAGGAAAATAGGCGACACTTGCCTCCGCACACAGCCGCTCGCGGCCATCAATCAAGACTACATTTGGGTTATACAGCGTTAGCCGCAGTTCCTTCTCCTGGATGAAAGGATTTTTATCGAATACCGACAGGCATGGACCATCGGGTTGACAGTGCCCCAGAGCGGCGATTAGCTCAGGCAAGAGCGTATCGAGTGCTTCTGGATGATTGTTTTCCATGGTCAGAATTTGCGGGGAATCGTCTGGATCGAACCAGGATGCCGAATTAAAACCCTTGTTGGGAACAAGAACCACCGGCTGAAAACTTTTTTCCCGAGATCGAGCGATCTCGCGGGCAAGGGCGATCTCGCGGCGCACCTGGCGAAAGTTTCCGTTGTCGGAATCAAGAACCACCGCGAAGCACGTTGCGCCAGCAATAGCGGAACGATTCGCACGAGATGGAAATAGCCCCCTTGCCCTTTCACGGCCCCCGGGCGTCACGGCGATCTCGTATTCCTTCAGGCGTTGGCGCAAAGTCTGGACGAAAGCGGTATCATCGGCATGAGACAGGAAAAGTTCAATCATGGCTTTTTCCGTCATAATCACCCCTTGGTTGGCTTATTTAATCGTCGTCAAAAACACTCCGGCTAAAACCGGAGGCTGCTCGTGGACGTCTGGTGATGGTTTATTTGGCTGGAACCGCAGGCGTGCCACCTTCCGTCTGTTTTTCCTCTGATTTTTTCTTTTCCTCTCCGCCTGGTTGTTCCTCATTTTTCTGTTGCTCTTCCTGCGTCTTATTTTCCCCGTTCTGTTTTTCTCCATTACCCCCATCTTTCTTTTTCTTTTCATCGTCGAGTTTCTTTTGATCGATCGCACCAAATTCCGTGAGCAGCTCTGTGATTTTTTCATAACCCGTACCCCGAGCCAGCGTCAGGGAAGATTGACCACGAGTATTTTTCGCGTTGACATCAGCTCCGGCGTCGATGAGAAGACGTATCGTTCGTATATCACCCAGGGGTACAGCAATCAACAGCGCAGTATCTTTTTGCCGATCACGCGCATCGACCTTCGCTCCAGCAGCCAGTAGCGCGTGCATTACTTCTAAATTACGCATGAAAGTAGCGCTCATTAGGGGAGTGCGCCCCTGGGGATTCGCAGCGTCGGGATTAGCGCCTTGTGCCAATAATGATTGGAGACGCTCCACTTGACCAGCACGCGCGGCGGCATGAAGTTCCAGGTTTAAATCATCGGCAGCAAAAAGCAAGCTACTCGATAGACAGATCAATAAAAAATATAAATAATGCATGAACGCCTCCTTGATGGCAAAAAAATTAATTATTAATTTATTGAAAATTAGTCAATGAATAATTCCTGACAAGCTAACATTTGATGGTTATAGATAAAATTAACTAATCTACTAATAAATTACCCAATACCCATTGAAAAGTTTCCAGTTTTAGCAGTGATATTTGCTTACTATTGATTAGGGGAACTACCTATATTGATATATGTAGCTACCTATCAATAGATAATTTATGATAGTAGAATCACCTATTGATTAATTAGCCATTCGCTTTCAAAATTTTTTGTTCACAGTATGATTCGTCACTAAACGTGTAAGCACTGACCGCTGGGAAAAAAGGTAGTTTTTATCAAAATTACTTGCTGGTTTGAGGATTTAGTTCTACGAAAATCGTTATCTTTATTCTTACTGACCTGATAGACATGGGTTTCTCGGAGACATTGATGAAAGCATTACGATTATCATTTTATCTATTGCTGTATTTGCTTGGATTGAGTCTGATTGCTTCCACATCCGTGTTGGCAAAAGATAATATAGATGGTTTGGATCCATTATCAGCCAATATGGAAACAGCCACTCAACCAAAAACGATTACTCTCAATGCCACTGTACGCGACTTTTGTGGTAATGGTTTTGGTACTGCCAAATGCCCACAAGGATATGTGCCGCATCCTGACTTTGAGAACGTAGTAGCTGATGATCGTGGTGTGGTTGCCACTGTGCTTGGGACGGATGGAACTCCAGTACCGATTGCAACTTTTCCAACTAAAACTGTAAAAAGCGTAGCTTCTTTTAATCAATGGTATCACGATACCCCTGGTATCAATATGACAACGACGATACCGTTGATTCTGACTGAAACTTCAGCGGGCAGTGGTGTATACGTCTACGATAACAGCAGCTTTTTCCCAATTGATGGAAAGCTGCTCGGTAATGAAGGACAAAGTCATAATTTTTCCTTTTCTTTGGATCTGCACACTACATTTAAATATGCAACCGGCCAAACATTCAACTTCTCTGGTGACGATGATGTCTGGGTTTTTATCAATAACAAACTTGTAATCGACCTTGGTGGTGTCCATGGCGCGGAGAGTGCATCGGTAAACCTCAACACACTCGGATTGACCGCAGGGCAGAATTATAAATTTGATATCTTTTTTGCCGAGCGCCATACCTCAGCATCTAATTTCAAGTTTCAGACATCCATTGTATTTGATGCGCCGATTACTCAAAACCAGACTATCGGCGCTATTAGCTTTACTCCGACGACACTTTTAGTGGGGGGTACTACTGCGGTGAGCGCCACGGCAACGTCGGGACTGGCGGTGAGCTTTAGTTCCACCACGACTTCCGTTTGTACCGTAAACGGGAACACTGTGACCGGGATTACCGCTGGTGTCTGCGCGATTGCCGCCGACCAAGCTGGTAATACCTCTTATAACCCTGCGCCACGGGTAACCCAGAACATCACGGTCGGCAAAGGAAATCAGAGTATTATTTTTGGCACTGCTCCCACGATAATGGTTGGTGGCACAGGAACGATTTCAGCCACCGGTGGAGCTTCGGGCAATGCAGTGACTTTCACGAGTCAAACCACGAATATTTGCTCCACAGGTGGTGCCAATGGTGCCACAGTGACGGGTGTAACGGCGGGTGTCTGCGTAATTGCCGCCAATCAGGCTGGTAATGCCAACTACAATGCCGCTCCCCAAGAGACTAAGAGCATCACCATCGTGGGTAAAACCAATCAAACGATTGGCGCGATCACCTTCAATCCCGCGATTTTGATCGTCGGTGGTGCCACCACGGTGAGCGCCACGGCAACATCAGGACTGGCGGTGAGCTTCAATTCCATCACAACATCGATTTGTACCGTAAACGGAAGTACTGTGACCGGTATTGCCACAGGGATCTGCACAATTGCCGCCGATCAGGCAGGCAATGGTTCAGTTAATCCCGCTCAACAGGTAACCCAGAACATCACGGTGGGCAAAGGAAATCAGGTCATTACCCTTGGAGCGATTCCCGCAATAGCGATTGGTCGCACTGAGCTAATCTCAGCCACAGGGGGAGCATCGGGTAACGCCGTTACTTTCAGCAGCCAGACCACGAGTGTTTGCACCACGGGTGGCACGGATGGAGCCACTGTGACCGGCATAACGGTAGGAACTTGCGTCATTGCCGCCAATCAGGCAGGTAACGCCAACTACAACGCCGCTCCACAAGTGACCAAGAGCGTCAACGTGATCGCTAAAACCAATCAGACGATCAGCGCGATTACCTTCAATCCCACAACGCTGATGGTTGATGGCACCACTACTGCGAGCGCCACAGCTTCCTCGGAACTGGAAGTGAGCTTCAGATCCATCACTCCAACCATCTGCACGGTGCGTGGCATCATTACCGATGGTGAGATCATCAGCGGTGCTACCATCGCCGGTGTTGCTGCTGGCACCTGCACGATTGCCGCCAATCAGGCAGGCAATGCCATCTATAGCTCCGCTCAGGAGGTAACTCGAAGCATCACGGTGAGCAAGGGCAATCAGGTCATTGCCTTCGGTGCCATTCCCACGATAGTGGTTGGCGACATCAAGAAGATCACGGCCACGGGTGGTCGCTCGGGTAATGTCGTGACCTTCGCCAGTCAAACCACGAGCGTCTGCACTACGAGCGGCACCAACGGTGCCACTGTGACCGGCGTAACGGCGGGTACTTGCGTAATCACTGCCAATCAGGCCGGAAACGCTAACTACAACGCCGCTCCCGAGGCCACCAAGAGCATTACCATCAAAGGCAAAACACAAACAATTGGTACCATTACCTTCAACCCGACCACGTTGGCTATTGGCGGCACCACTACGGTGAACGCCACGGCAACCTCGGGACTGGATGTGAGCTTTAGTTCAACCACGCCCGACGTTTGTACCGTAACCGGCAATACAGTGACCGATCTTGTCGCGGGTACCTGCATCGTCGCCGCTAATCAAGCGGGTAATACCATTTATAGTCCCGCTCCACGGAAGCTCAAGAGCATCACCGTTCTTAAGCGCACCCAGAGCATCGGTGACATCACCTTCAACCCAACCACGCTGGCTATTGGTGGCACCACGACGGTGAGCGCCACGGCAACCTCGGGACTCGAAGTGAGTTTCAGCTCCATGACTCCTGCCGTCTGCACCGTAACTGGCAAAACGGTGACCGACCTCGTCGCGGGTACCTGCGTCGTGGCTGCCAACCAGGCTGGCAATGCTACTTATAATCCTGCCACTCAGAAGACCAAGGGCATCACGACTCTCAAGCGTAGTCAGAGTATTGGTACCATTACCTTCAATCCTGCCACGCTAGATGTTGGTGGCACTACAACGGTGAGCGCCACGGCGACTTCGGGACTCGAAGTGAGTTTCAGCTCCATGACGCCTACTGTTTGCAGCGTAACCGGCAACACGGTGACCGACCTCGTCGCGGGTAAATGCGTCGTGGCCGCAAACCAGGCCGGTAATGCCACTTATAATCCCGCCACGCAAAAGATCAGTAGCATCACGACGCTCAAGCGTAGTCAGACCATTGGCATCATTAGCTTCAATCCGATTACGCTGGCAGTGGGTGGTACTAGCACGGTGAGCGCCACGGCATCCTCGGGGCTGTCGGTGAGCTTCAACTCCACCACTCCAAGTACCTGCTCGGTGATTGGTAACACAGTACGAGGCATTACTGTGGGCGATTGTATCGTGGCCGCCAATCAGGCTGGCAACGCTACTTATGACGCTGCGCCACAGAAAACCCGAAACGTCATCGTCCGCAAGGGCAATCAGAAGATTGATGCAATTAGCTTCAATCCCGCTACGTTGACGATAGGTGGCACTACAACCGTCAGCGCGACGGCGACATCGAATCTGCCAGTGAGCTTTAGCTCTACAACGTCTTCTGTTTGCACCGTAAACGGCGAGACGGTAACGGGTGTTGCTGCTGGTACTTGCACCGTGGTCGCCAACCAGGCTGGTGATTCCAATTGGAACGCGGCGACATCTGTGAAGAAGGATATCGCTGTCAGCTCCATCCAAGCATCGTGTCGCGCTATCAATGAATCCTTGCCCAACACTCAGAGTGGTGTCTACACAATTGATCCAGACGGGGTTGGACCTATCGCGCCATTCCAAGTGTATTGCGACATGGACAGCGATGGTGGCGGTTGGACGCTTGTGGCAAAACTTTTTGAGCTGACAATGTCGATCGATGCTGTGGGCATCGATAATCTGCTCACCAATGCCCAACCAAATGCAGGCGAAGAGAGCAAGTTGGCTGATGTCACGATCAATGCGTTAGGTTACCTGAAAGTTCGGGTTATTCCATCGAGCGCACCGACTTTCACACCATTCTTCTTCCAGCCGGGCGTACAAATCTGGGATTTTGCGCCCAATGGTTCAGGGAATCTGAACGGTATCCCGACCTGCAATGATGCCGCTCTGACCGTCAATTGCATTACCCGCATGGGAGTAATTGATAGAGGCTATGCTGGCTATCGCAACTGGAATGAAACTGAGAATCATGCTTTCGTTCTCAACCACGGAGGCAATTTAGGCTATGCGGGCCGTGCCCCGTATGCATTGGACAGCAGCATCTCCGCGACAGTGTGGGTCCGATAATCACTTACTTAATAGTAGCCAAAAATCGTGGGCAAACGATCCCATCGTTTGCCCACAAGGAAACGTAATTTTCGAGTTTCACCTTGCTGCTACAGCCGGGTGGTTTCCACGTCGAATTTGGATGACAAAAGATATTTTTAGGAGCTAGACTCTAGTAGCTTATAATATGAATAATAGTGTTCAATTATGGATATGAAAAACACTACCGACCCAAGAAAACCCACTAAAGAGAGAAGAATAAAAAAGATAAATAAAGATATCCTCTTTGTTTTTTAAGCATGCTTATTTATAATTCGTGCGTGGATAGTATCCATAGCGCGAAAGTTTCGCGTACCGTCATTACGTGACGTACATTGGTTCGCAAATTAGCTCGCCCAAGGATGATCAACGAGTTAAATTTCACGGCAAGGCCGGGGGCTATGTAAATAAGTAATGATGTTGCTAGCGCAGGCTAGCCTCCGGTTGAGACTGCCCAACCAGGACTCCAGTTGCAGTGATAACACTATCAACGGAGTGCGAATTATCCTTAATTTGAGTACATAAACACTTATGTGCTCATTTTAGGAAGCAGTATCATAAAAAGTCTTAATCTTAAAAGGATTTAAGAATTATTTGGGGGCGACATGGCTTCGACGGGGGTCACAAAACCCAAGGCGCATGCCGAGGTGCAGGCTACCTCGTAAAACATCCTGTAAAACAAATAGTCGCCAACGACGACAACTTCGCTCTCGCCGCTTAACCGGTGAGCCTCTGACTGAGGACGTGCTTGTGCGCTCAGGTCCGCAAGGGCAATCAGGGGTAACCTCTCACAAGATCGCGACGCGGCTTGCTTGGGGCCAAATCGCTAAAACTCTTCAGGCTCGCTGGTCACTACTCTTGTCTGTCAGGGAGTGGCTGGTTAAATCATAAGGCAGACTACGCATGTAGTGCTAAAGGCAGAGGATTTTCGGACGCGGGTTCGATTCCCGCCGCCTCCACCAAACCGTCATTCAACAACGTCCAAAGAAGGACGAAACGCCAAAGTAAATCAAGGTGTTCGGCCTTTTTCATGTCCGGTAATGTCCATCAGAATCCATTAACATCCCGTCAAACTTGACGGTACTTTTGACGGTATCACCCCCCATCATGGGAGCCAGATACCGTCATGCCCCTGACAGATACCGCCATCCGCAATACCAAGCCCGGAGAGAACCCCGTCAAACTGACCGATGGGTTGGGCTATACCTGCTGATCAAACAAGCCGGGAAGTACTGGCGTTTTGACTACCGTTTTGACGGCAAGCGTAAGACCTTGGCGCTGGGAGTCTACCCAGACGTGACCCTGAAGGATGCCCGCGCCAAGCGTGACGAAGCCCGTAAGGGGATTGCTGACGGTATCGACCCCAGCGAGGCCAAGAAAGCCGCGAAGGCCACGCAAACCGGGGGAGGTGCCGACAGCTTCGAGACCATTGCCAGAGAGTGGTTCGCCAAGTTCTCTCCGGCATGGACCCCCTCCCACAGTGACCGCATCATTCGCCGTCTGGAGCGCGACGTGTTCCCGTGGATCGGAGGTACCGCCATTCGGACGGTATCTGCACCCCTCTTGCTGACGGTACTTCGACGCATCGAAGAACGCGGAGCCGTCGAGACCGCCCACCGCGCCATGCAGAACTGCGGGCAGATATAGCTGTTCCGTTATAAAACGGACTAGGAGTTACGCAGTTGAACTTGTTACTCTATAAAAGGATTGAGTTTTTGCTGTCATTCTGCGCGGAGGTCGCGTTAGCGACCGTAGTCGCAGAATCTCTATAAGTATAGATAGATTCTGCGACTCCGCTTCGCTTCGCGCAGATTTCAACTGCGTAACTCCTAATACCTTCACCATCCCAAACTCGCGCAGCCAGACTTCCCTCCCTTCCTCCGCAATATCCAATTTCTGGATTTGCGTCCACGTCCCTTTCTCAATGGATATCAATCGGTTGGACTCCAGCGCGAAAAGGAACCCCAGGTGATGGTCTCTCACCTCCTTGAGGTTACTCACGCCGCTGTACCAACTGTCTCCAGTGATGTAGGCGGGTTCCAATCCCCAGGCCAGTACCTCGGCTAGCATTTCTCGGAAATACTCGTTCTTCGTTTTTCCTTCAGCCTTGTCAACAATCCGGTAATTAACAGGCTGGTGCCGCCCCTCAATGTCACTGTAATACAGTGTGACCAAGTTGATTCCCTTCACAGTCTTGTGGTGTTTTCCCGACCAGAAATACCCGACGAAGGCCATCTTGTAGCTGTAGGGCTTGTCCAGCACGCTATCGTCCACGCTCAAGACGCCGCCTTTCAAGTTCAGCCCAGCTTTGACTTCGTTGAACAGGTCTTGCGGCGAATACGTTTCTCTCTGCAAAAAACGGTTCGCGCTGTCATGCGAAACGTCCATCACCTCCGACAAGAGGAGACAGCTCGGCAATACCCCATGTACATCGGTAACGTGCAACGGGCTGTAGAAGGGCGGCTTATTTCACGTACCATGGCACAGTGTTCCCTATCAGGATGTCTTCTGGATACACATATTCTACGGCACCTGTCAATGCGTAAGTCCTAGGTATTTCGGACGAGCCTGAAAGACCAGGTTCGCCATTATGCTGTCCACCTACCCGACA
>CAUYTW010000295.1 GCA_963575715.1 Gammaproteobacteria bacterium
TTGCGGCTTTGCCTGTGCTAATAGTGTTTTCCATATAGACTATAATACACTATAACTAGAGTCTATCTCCCGCGTTTCCCGCTGATTGCAAGTCCTTCAATAATTTTTCATAGATGTCGCCAAACATATGCCTATCATCGGTGGCATTGAAATCAATTCCATTTATTTTATTGATAACCTGCCTCATTAAGGTGCCATTCTTCATATAACTATTGGCATCCTCAAAGATGGTACGAATTACTGAAATTATCTTACTATTGGTTCCTCCCGCAAGGTTTTTCAATCTGGGTAATAGGGTATTATTGATGAAATTGAGGAGGGCATCACCTGTAATCCCTTCCTCATTGGCAGCCCAATTTCTCCAGCGGAGATAATCAGGAAGAGGCGATTTATAGGCATCTTGCACAAGTTCCAGTTCGTGTTCCCGATCATCAAGGATTTTCAGGAAGAATAACCATCCAAGTTGTTCCAATCTTTGCGCGTCGCCATAGGTTCCGGCATCTTTTCTCATTATATCTTGAATGGTTTTAACAAGATTGGAGACATTAGACATTATGCGGCTTCCTGATAAAGATTGGCTTTAAGTTCATTGATGGCATTGAAATAGTTATTCTTTCCGCCAAAAAGTTTTACTATTTCAATAGGCGTTCCAAAGGTTGGGAATGGCTCAACTTTCAGTATTTCCAATGTTTCAACACTTCTCAGACCACTATCCGCGTATTTATCTAAAAGAGACATTAGCACCATTTTTGCTTTCTCTTCATACTGGGTGAATATGTTTCTTTTCTTCACATCATTGGCTCGTTCTTTTTTTGTCCGTGGTGGCTTATCAAATGCAATATGACATATCAAGTCAAACGCATCATAATCGTGCCCTATTTGGGCTTCAATTTCATCAAGAAAGACCCCTTGAGAAACTAATTCATCAATAATGGTTTGTTTCTTGTCCGCATCTTTCCATGCGTTCAGGAATGCGTTTAATGATGAATAATTCTTGCGTATCGTCTTTCTGGTGTAATCCTTGAATGTTTCGGTAATAAGTTTTCCATCACTATCAAGGTATTGTATCCGTTCGGCAATTACGAAAACTTCAACATCATCAACAATGTATTTTCTTGGGCGTTCTCCTGTATCATCATCTCCGTTGTCTGTATTATTTCCATTCTCGTTTCCTACTTCGTTGTTTATATCATTGCTATCCTCGGCTTCTTCATCCTGTTCTTCATTTTCATTATCCTCACGCACTTGGACAGGTTCGCCATCAAAATCAGCATCCGCGAATAGGGCGGTTGCCCTTCTAAAATCAATAATGGTGAAGTAGAGTTTATTATAATCTTCATTGATACGGGTTCCGCGACCAATGATTTGCTTAAACTCGGTCATGGATGCAATCCGTTTATCCAGGACAATCACTTTACAAGTTTGGGCATCCACGCCAGTTGTCATTAGTTTTGATGTGGTGGCTATTACTGGGAATGTTTCTTCGGGATTGATAAAATTATCAAGTTGTGCCTTCCCCTCCTCATTATCTCCGGTAATTCTCATAATGTATTTATTATTGGTTGCAGCTATATCAGGATTAGCATTGACCAGGGCTTGCCTCATTCTTTCCGCGTGATTTATGTTTTCACAAAATACGATGGTCTTGTCATATCGGCTGGAGTTCTTTAGAAAATCAGTTATCTTTTGGGCTACCAATTCTGTTCTCTTTTCCAGGATTAGGTTTTTATCATAATCTAAATCGTTATATTCTCTATCTTCTATCTCATTGCCATACTTATCCAACTTTCCTTTTTCTGGTCGCCATCCATCCAGGTCTTTATCAATTCCAACACGGATGATTTTATAGGGTGTCAAGAAACCATCCAGGATACCTTTAGAAGTTACGCAGTTGAATTTTAATCGTTTGATTTCCATGGAAAGTCATCAGATAGGTATCTGATGTAACTGACTGAAAATTTTGAACCTATTTTTCAACTGCGTAACTCCTAACCTTGTTTGAGTGAATAGGTATAAATTGGAGAACCAAAATACTCGGTATTAGAAACCTCGGTGGTTTCCTTGGGTGTGGCGGTTAATCCTATTTGCGTGGCGGATGAAAAATACTCTAAAATTTTTCTCCAAGCTGAATTATCGGCTGCACTTCCTCTATGGCATTCATCCACGATAACCAAATCAAAGAAATCAGGTGAAAATTGTTTATAGATATTTTGTTCTTCTTCATTACCAGAAACGGCTTGATAGAGAGATAAATATATCTCAAAGGCTTTATCCGCATTACGATTTGTGATCTTTGTCATTGCCTTGCCAAACGGCTTGAAATCATTTGTTTTTGTTTGGTTGGCAAGAATGTTTCTATCCACCAGAAACAGAATACGCTTTTTCGTTCCTGACTTCCAAAGCCTCCAAATGATTTGGAATGCGGTATAGGTCTTTCCTGTTCCCGTTGCCATCACCAGCAGGATGCGGTTTTCTCCACGGGCTATGGCGTCAATAGTCCTATTGATAGCAATTAGTTGATAGTAGCGTGGTGATTTGTTAGAACCATCATCATAATAATCTTGGGTTGCTATAATCTCCTGTTCTGGTGTATATCCTTTTGCGAAACAATAGCGTTTCCATAATTCATCTGGCGTTGGAAAGTGGCTTAATGGTATTTCCCGTTCAATGGGGTTGCTGATGCCAGTTAAATCGTGTTCCAGGAAGGCATCACCATTGGAACTATACGCAAAGGGAACATCAAGAATGTTTGCGTATTCCAAAGCCTGTTGCATCCCATCACCAACGGAATGGTGATTATCCTTAGTCTCAATAACCGCGATTGAAATGTTCGGCTTGTAATAAAGGATATAATCCGCTTTTCTTGCTTCTCCTCTCTTTACCATCTTGCCACGAACAATTACCCGTCCCTTGGTGAAGTAGCATTCTTCTCTTATCTGGGTGAGTAAGTTCCATTTTTCACCATTCATACCAACTATCGCGGGCGTGATGAATTTGGTTCTTATGTCTGTCTCTGTCAGTGATTTCTTGTCCATTGGTTGGTTTATGCTATTGCAATTTGTTTGGTTCAACCCAAGGTTGTTTTGTTCAACCAAAGGATTGCCATAATATCCACAGGTGGGGGGTATAATTTACGGGTTTTCTGGGTTTCCGGGTTTTACTCTAAGTGAAAATTATTTGGGAATTAAGGTGTTTGATGTTTTTATGTTTATCAAATTATACAAATTATCCCACCCCACCCCTGTGGGCATCTCAGGATGAGTGTGAATGAAACCCAGAAACCCAGAGAACCCGGTTTGATGTCTAACAAAAAAGCATTAGCATTAAAATAGGCTAATTTTAGCCCGTTTTCCTACATGCAAAAAGGGAAGGGAAATGCAGGCTTCTTCCACCATTGACGATGCAATAGTGATGATTGGTGGCTGGTATTTGGAGGATACAGGGTATCGGCGAAGATACCTGCAGGGAGGCTCAAAATCCCTCTACAACGGGTTTTTAGGTGCTACTGGTGGGGAGGGAGACAACCCGTAGTTTCACATCCTATGTGTGGTGGTTATATCGAGATAACTGCCATTATTGTAGAGTGGTTATAGCGTGGGAGACTGGCTACGGAAAACACCTTAAGATGTGGTGTTGTCCTACCCAATCCTAAGTTAAGTGGGGGACTGGCTGGGGGACTGAGTTTTGTAGCAAGTTTGTAATTATTTGATTTATCTAAGAATAAAATGCTTGTTTGGCGGAGAGGGAGGGATTCGAACCCCCGGGGACTTACGCCCCAACGGTTTTCAAGACCGCCGCTTTAGGCCGCTCAGCCACCTCTCCAAAGTTAAGATATCTTACCGCTAATCAATTTCCAGGAGTAGAATCAAGAGTTCTGTTTCCATTCGATGGCAATTTAGGTAAAAATAATATCATGGATAGTTAACAGTGTCCGTTTTTGATAGTAAATCACCCCACGCATAAATGCGGGGGCTTTAATGGAATAAAGCCTGGTTTACCAGCCTAAGTCCGAGCAATCGGACTACGTTGCAACGAAGTAACAGACTCACCCTGGGATGCTTCCTCAGTTCCAGGGCTGCTGAAAGCGGCGGATGCAGACACGGTACGGGTAACTACGAAACGGTCTGCTGCAAGTCCTGCGACTGCGCGCAGGATAAAGCTGCGTTGCAACATTGGCGAGGGGAGCCACACCGCAAGGTGTGTGTCACTAGGCCCGTAAGGGCTGACTGCCGGGAAAGATCGGCGTTTTTACCGGATGGTTGTAAAACCGTCCCCTTATCTTTACCGCCCTAAAGGGCGGGGTTTCTCGGGGGACATTGATGAGGACTCATCCCATGCGTAACAATAGTTATTCAATAAGCAGCGCCGTACCTACGAGCAGAATTAGTGCAATCAACACTAATAAACTCATTCGCAATACTTATATGTTGTTGTCTATGACGCTACTGTTCAGCGCGGTGGTTACGGGGTTCGCGGTAGTGACCCGTGCGCCAATACTGCCATGGTGGATGGTATTACTGGTATCCTGGGGATTGTTGTTTTTAACAAATTCCCTACGCAATAGCGCGACGGGCTTGATCGCAGTTTTTGCACTGACCGGATTCCTGGGTTATACCCTCGGACCGATTGTAGGATTTTATCTACGACTACCCAATGGTCACCAAATCGTTGCTACAGCCATGGGTGGTACAGGCGTAATCTTTCTTGGACTGTCTGCCTATGCGTTGACTACTCGCAAGGACTTCAGCTTCATGGGCGGATTTCTGATGGTGGGCCTGTTGGTGGCAATCCTTGCCGGTATCGGCGCGATTCTATTTCAAATTCCGGCGCTCTCGCTGGCCATGTCTGCAATGGTCGTCTTGTTGATGTCCGGTTTTATTTTGTATGACACCAGCGCCATGATCCATGGTGGTGAAGATAATTACATCATGGCCACCATCAATTTGTATCTCAATATTTATAATCTGTTTACCAGCCTGCTACAAATTTCAGGATTTTTGGGCAGCGACGATTAACGCGAATAGTAGCAACGAAAAGTAAATCACCCCACGGCTAAAGCCGTGGGTATCTCGGAGACAATGATGACAACGACGGGCGCCCACGGGCGCCTGTTTTTTATTAGGCAACCCATGTTGCTACTAAATGCCCACGGTGGAATGCGACTTCAGAGGATATAGATGGCAACTTGGATTAAGCGTACTAAGTAGGAGTTACTCAGTTGAAAAAAATAGGTTTAACATTTTCATGCGGTTGCAACAGCTGACCCTTTAGTGGCTTGCTAGCGAAATCAAATAATTAAAGGTCAACAGCATACCTCTAGGAGTTACGCAGTTGAAAAATAGGTTCAAAATTTTCAGTCAGTTACATCAGATACCTATCTGATGACTTTCCATGGAAATCAAACAATTAAAATTCAACTGCGTAACTCCTAACCTCTTAACTTGTTGGAAATTTTATGCTTCGAGACGCCAAGGTAAAAATTCCTGGCCGTTTCCTGTCACGATTGCGACGGATCTTGCCCAAGGGTAGCCTCCTTGTCGATTCAGCCGATCGCTGGTCTTACGGCTATGATAATAGCCGTCATCATGCCTCACCCGATGTCGTAGCATTTCCCGTTGATGTCCAACAAGTTCAGGCATGCGTGCGGTTGTGCGACGAATTCAATGTTCCCATTGTTGCCCGTGGACGCGGTACTGGCACCACGGGAGCATCGGTGCCCGTGCGCGGCGGACTGGTGCTTTCCATGGAAAGAATGGCACGGATTCTCGTTATGGATCCGGCTAATCGGGTAATGGTCGTAGAGCCTGGAGTTACTAATCAAGAAGTTCAAGATGCCGCTGCGGTTCACGGATTTTTCTGGCCTCCCGATCCTTCTAGCGCCACTTTCTGCACGGTAGGCGGCAATCTTGCATGCAATTCCGCCGGTCCTCATGCGATTAAATATGGCACGACTCGGGAAAATACCCTGGGACTGCAAGTGGTCATTGGAACTGGCGATATTGTTCACACGGGAGTGTATACCACTAAAGGAGTAGTGGGTTACGACCTTACGCGGTTGATTATTGGCTCGGAAGGGACGCTCGCAGTGATCACAGAGGCGATCCTCAAGCTCACCCCACTGCCGGAATCACGACGGATCCTGCGGGCGGTTTACGCCGATATGGAGAGCACCGCAGCGGCGGTGATCCGTGTCATGACACAGGCAGTTACCCCCTGCGCCCTGGAAATGATCGATGGACAGGCCATTGAAATGATCCGCTCCTACTCACGGGTGGTCCTGCCGAGGAGCGCTGGCGGACTACTGATGATCGAGGTTGACGGCCCCGGCGCAGGACTTGATGAGGCAACCGCACGGATAATGGCGGCCGCGCGCGGTGCAGGATTGTTGGAATTAAACTCCGCAGCCACCAAGGACGAAGCTGACGCGCTGTGGGCCGCGCGCAAGGCGCTCTCTCCTGCCTTGCGTACCGTAGCGCCGAAAAAAATCAATGAGGACGTGGTAGTGCCAATATCATGCATGGCTGAATTGATCGCGGGCTTGCGTCGTCTTGGTGCCGAACATGGCATTACCATCGTTAATTTTGGTCATGCGGGAAATGGTAATATTCATGTCAATCTCATGGTGGACCCGGATAATCCCGCCCAGATGATAGAGGCGGAACGCTGTTTGGATAAGGTTTTCGATTTGGTTTTGAATTTGGGAGGAACACTCTCCGGTGAGCATGGAGTCGGTATTTTGAAACGCAATTTCATTAACCGCGAAATTGATCCACTCACGCTTAACCTGATGCGTAAAATTAAGGCAACTTTCGATCCACATGGTATTCTTAATCCAGATAAAATATTTCCTTGATTGTGTATTCGCGGATTTAGGATAAAAAATGGCTTTCGGACACATACCGCAAACTTTCATTGACGAGCTAATTAATCGCGTGGACCTAGTGGAAGTTATTGATTCCAGGGTGCCACTTAAGAAAGTTGGCCGCAATTATATGGCTTGCTGTCCGTTTCATAATGAAAAGACTCCTTCTTTTAATGTAAATTCAGAGAAACAATTTTATTACTGCTTCGGCTGCGGAGTTCATGGAACAGCGATTAGTTTTTTAATGGACTACGAACATCTCGAATTTCCCGATGCGGTGGAAGAATTGGCGCGCGGTCTGGGCATTGTCGTGCCCCGCGAGGGAAATACCGACAAGCCCAGCAGTGAGCAGCAGCGTGATCTGCATGACTGGTTGGAAGAGGTTGCTAATTATTATCAGCGGACGTTAGCCGAACATCCCCAAGCCACGAGCGCCCGTCTTTATTTAGCTCGGCGGGGTCTAAACAACGAGGTTATCACGCGGTTTCGCATTGGTTATGCCTTGCCCGGCTGGGACAACCTGCTGCGCGCGCTGGGCGGTGAAACTGCCCGTGAACCGTTGCTGGCAGCCGGAATGTTGGCACAGAAAGAAGATACTGGACGAGTTTATGATCGCTTTCGCAATCGTGTCATGTTCCCTATCGTGGACCGGCGTGGACGAATTTTAGGTTTTGGGGGACGCACCCTTGGTGATGACACGCCGAAATATTTGAATTCCCCGGAAACCTCTCTGTTTCGTAAGGGGCAGGAACTTTATGGTTTACGTCAGGCAATCGAACAAGTACGTTCTCCCGAACGTTTGCTGGTTGTCGAGGGCTACCTGGATGTCGTTGCCCTTGCACAACATGGAATTCCCCAGGTCGTGGCCACCTTGGGCACCGCAACCACTGCTACGCATCTTGAACGGCTATTTTGCGTCACTTCGCGTCTGGTATTTTGCTTTGATGGTGACCAGGCGGGACGAAATGCTGCCTGGCGTGCGTTAGGAATCGCACTGCCTGAACTTCATGACCAACGCGACATCCGCTTTCTGCTGCTGCCCGAGGGAGAAGATCCCGATACCCTGGTGCGGGCCGAGGGCCACGACGCATTTACTGCGAGAATCCATCAAGCAAAACCCGTCATGGAATATTTATTGGAAACGATTCGGTCTCAGGTGGATACCGAACGCACCGATCGACAAGCACGGGTTGTGGAACTAGCGCGTCCGTTAATGGCCAAACTGTCGCCTGGCATTTATCAAACTTTGTTAATTCAGGAACTTGCGGAGCTGGCGCGAATTGCACCGGATAAATTATCTAAATTCATGCGTTCTGGGGTAGCGCCACCACCCACCGCAGCCCATGTGCGAATCAATGAACAGCAGGTAACCCGTCCTTCTCCGGTACGCACCGCGCTGGGACTGCTGTTGGCGCATCCTGATCTTGCCATGCTTGTTAGCAATCCGGCCAAATACGCGGTATTGGATGTACGCGGAGCGAGTTTGTTTGCCGAAGTCGTTGTCCTGCTTCAGCAGCATCGCGGGTTAAAATTGGCGTCCATTCTGGAGCATTGGCGTGGGACCGAGACCGAACGACACCTAGCACGATTGGCACAATGGATACCGTTGATGCCCGAAGAAGGAATGGCGGCGGAACTTGCCGATGCCCTGGAACGCCTGGAGCAGCAGGCGCTAGAGCAGGAAACCACTCGATTGGTTGACAAGGCGCGTGTCTCTGGCCTAACCGACACGGAAAAATCACGCTTACCCACCTTGTTGGCAAGAAAACATGCCCTTACTTTATCTAGGGTGGGGAGCGGTGATATTCGCCTGTAGTAACTTGGTTTGTATCGATGATGCTCGGTGGGCTTTATCTGTTCTTCCGTGTCTTCTAGGAGTTACACAATCAAATTTTAACTATTTGATTAGATAGGAAATTAATAAAGGTCATATTTTGCTATTGATTGAAAATGTTGAACTTATTTTTTCAACAGCGTAACTCCTAATTCTATGTAAAATAAAAATTTTTTATTTATCCGCATCCCTAGAGGTGTCTTCCGATGAACCAAGAGCAGAAGCAATCTCAGTTGAAGTTGTTGATTGCTAAGGGCAAGGAACAAGGATTCTTGACTTACCGCGAGGTCAATGACCATTTACCCGATGAGATTGTCGATCCTGAACAGATTGATGAAATTGTCGGAATAATTAACGATATGGGTATCGCGGTTCACGAGGATGCTCCCGATGCCGATGCCTTGCTCATGGCCGAAACTCCTGTCGCGCCTGACGATGATATTGCCGAAGAGGCTGCAGCGGCGTTGGCAACGGTCGATAGCGAATTTGGTCGGACCACGGATCCAGTACGGATGTATATGCGTGAAATGGGGAGCGTGGAACTCCTTACCCGCGAAGGCGAAATCGAAATTGCCAAGCGCATTGAGGATGGTTTGAATCAGGTAATTAATGCCTTGGCTTGTCCTGAAACCGTTGCAGAGCTATTGCGTGAATACCAACGGGTAGGACGGGAAGATTTGCGGATCACCGATTTAGTCAGCGGTTTTCATGATGTACCCGTGCTTGTCGAGTCGCCTACTTCTGAAGACATGCTTGGGATTGATGGAGTCGAGGTCGAAATTGAAGAAGTACCAGAAGAAGAACCAGAACCGTTGCTTGTGGCCGAAACCGGCGTGAATTCTTCCGAGGTGCATGATCGTTTCATCGCCCTAGGCGAGCTTTACCAGCAACTGCAAAACGCCATCATGCACGCGCGCGAGATCGCGTGCATTGAGGAACTACGTTGCCATCTGGTGGATCAATTCATGAAGTTTAAATTGACGCCCAAGACAGTTGAACATTTAATTGCGAACATGCGCCGCATTGTGGAGATGGTCCGCAGTCATGAACGTCAAATTCTGGATATCTGTGTAAACAAGGGAGGCATGCCACGAGAAGTTTTCATTCATGTTTTTCCAGGCCATGAAATCGATTTCAATTGGCTGGATCAGGAAATTAGTAAAAAAAGTTCCTATGCAACAACCCTAGTTGCCCATCGAGAAGAAATTAACCGCATTCAAGTCGCTCTCCAGAAGGTGTTGGGCACCTGCGGCATGTGCATTCAGGATCTCAAGGAAATCAACCGTCAAATGTCATTAGGCGAGGCTAAAGCCCGCCGTGCTAAAAAAGAAATGGTAGAAGCCAATTTACGTTTGGTCATTTCCATTGCCAAAAAATATACCAATCGGGGCTTGCAGTTCCTCGATTTGATTCAGGAAGGCAATATTGGTCTGATGAAGGCGGTGGATAAGTTTGAATATCGGCGTGGCTACAAGTTTTCGACCTATGCCACATGGTGGATTCGTCAGGCAATTACTCGATCCATTGCCGATCAAGCACGCACCATTCGTATTCCGGTGCATATGATTGAGACCATCAATAAACTAAATCGAATCTCGCACCAGATGCTCCAAGAAATGGGACGCGAACCTACTCCTGAAGAACTGGCGGTGCGAATGGAAATGCCCGAAGACAAAGTGCGGAAAGTTTTGAAGATCGCCAAGGAACCGATCTCCATGGAAACCCCAATCGGTGATGATGACGATACACATCTTGGTGATTTCATTGAGGATGCGAGTGTCATGTCGCCGAGCGATGCGGCTACTTTCGAAGGGCTGCGTCAGGCAACCCAGCGGGTGCTGGAAGGACTCACCACGCGCGAGGCAAAGGTATTGCGGATGCGATTCGGAATCGACATGACTACCGACCATACCCTTGAAGAGGTTGGCAAGCAATTTGATGTCACTCGTGAACGTATCCGTCAAATCGAGGCTAAGGCATTACGCAAGCTACGCCATCCCAGCCGGGTGGAGCAGTTACGCAGCTTCCTAGAATGTGGATAATAGGATAATATAAGTCCTTAGAGTCTGCCATTAATGCTTATCGGTCATGATCCACGACGACCTGCGCATTGCTTCCTATATTTTTGACATGGGCCTGTAGCTCAGTTGGTTAGAGCGGGGGACTCATAATCCCTTGGTCGTAGGTTCGAGTCCTACCGGGCCCATTAATAAAAACAAAAGCTTGCCAGAAAATTAGGGCAAGCTTTTTTTTGGTGCTACGCCAGTGCTACGGATTTTTAAAATCAGGGCCAGGCAATCCATCAGTAATATTGGACGTATGGGTCAATCACCCCTCGACTCTTCGGGATCGAGGAGCTTGTGGGGTGACCTGCAAGGGTAACTGGTTGATTAGCCTCAGTGGAATGTTACTCCACTACGTTGGTTGGGTCATGACACCCTGGGATGCTCCTCAAGTCCCCTGCTCTGTCGCTGCTCGTTAAAAGACCGGAAACGGTCGGTGCGTTCAGTGTAAAAAGCCTTTCCAACATTGGCGAAGAGGATCTACGAGTTTGTCCGGTTCTCGGCTTATCGCATTAAAAATCGGACACCCAAATTCAAAAAGGCAGCGATTCATCCCCGCAACGCTACGCGATTGCGGGGTTTTCTCGCCAAAGATTTATAAATATCTGTATCTATGCGAGTAGGATGCTGATTCGCAAGGTAGTAGTTTTTGTACAGTCTCTAAACGTTACTATCTTTTTCGGGAGAGTTGGCTGGACAGTCGCTCCGTAATTGTCGCGGGGAGGAAAGTCCGGGCTTCATAGGGCAGGGTGTCAGGTAACGCCTGGGAGGCGCGAGCCTACGGAAAGTGCCACAGAAAATATACCGCCCAAGCGCCGCCGAATTGTTCGGGGGCGACGGCAAGGGTGAAAAGGTGCGGTAAAAGCGCACCGCATCGGCGGTAACGTCGATGGCAAGGTAAACCCCACTCGAAGCAAGACCAAATAAGGGATCATGACGTGGCCCGCGTCGTCCCTGGGTAGGTCGCTACAGGTGCGTGGTGACACGTATCGCAGATGAATGACTGTTCACGACAGAACCCGGCTTACAGGCCAGCTCTTCTTTTATCAAATTTCCTTGCTGGTTTGAGACCACACCCATCAGGGGAATTAGTTAAAATTAGACAACGATGCGTAAGCATCGTTATCTTTTTGGTAACCTCCTCGTTTACGGGGGAGGCAATCCATCGACCTCAATCTGTCGATGGCTTTGTCATTCGGCAGATGAGGTCGGATGCGGATTGAAACACAAATTTTTGTTGCTGGCCGCAGGATTTTTGGTAGCTGCGTTCCTGTCCGCCGGGGAGCAGAAAACCTTACCGACACCGGCGCGACGCATTGTGAGTCTTGCTCCTCATCTGGTTGAATTACTGTACGCGGTCGGCGCGGGCGATTATCTCGTTGGTGTCGTCGATCATGGTGATTATCCCCCAGAGGCGCGACGCCTGCCCTCGGTTGGAGGGGCGGGAAGGGTGGACCTAGAGCGGATATTGGCGCTACGCTGTGATTTGGTGGTGGCCTGGGGTAGCGGCACGCCAATGACGCAAATCGAGCAACTACGCCGTCTGGGGTTGACAGTCTACGTCAGCGAGCCACGGACCCTCGCTGATATCGCCTTGGAGCTGGAGCGCCTGGGGCGACTGGTCGGCAAGGAAGACACGGCTACGGCAGCCGCCGCCAATTTTCGGGCGCGGCTGGCGGAATTGCAGACACGTTACGCCAACCAGCCGCCAGTCACCGTTTTTTATCAGGTATGGGACCATCCGCTGGTGAGCGTTGGCGCGGGTCACCTAATCTCGCGGGTCATGGAATTATGTGGGGGACGAAATATCCTCGACGCAGACCGTGGTCTTGCTCCCATCATCAACCGTGAGGCGGTATTGGCCGCGAATCCCGATGTCATCATTGCGAGCGGCGCAGATGCGCATCGTCCGGCCTGGCTTGATGACTGGCGCGCCTGGCCACGACTTGCCGCTGTGGCTTACGATAACCTTTTTGATATTCCCCCGGATTTAATTCAACGTCATACTCCACGTCTCTTGCGGGGTGCGGAATTATTGTGCGCTGATCTGGAAATAGCGCGTAACAAACGTTGACGCAATTCCCGTTCGCAGAGAAACCTCGATGGCAAATTTATTCGTTGAAGACCTCATCACCTATATTCGTGCCGGTTATCCCATTGTCAGCATTGTCTCTAGTGAGGAAGACCGGGCATTAGAATTAATTGAGGAGATGATGCGCCACAAGGAAATGTCAAAACGTCCGCGTAAGCTGTTCGTATGGTCGGTTTCGCATGGGATGGTAGACACTGATGGACGGCTTGCGGTCAAGGAAGATACCCGTCGCCCGGAACAGGCGCTTGCGTTTGTGTCGAAATATTGCGAGGGCGCGATTTTTCTCTTCAAGGATCTTCACCCCTATCTCAAGGAAAATTCCCCCAATTCATCGTTGATCATTCGCTTGTTGCGCGATTTGATTCCCGATCTGAAAGGATCCCCACGCACGCTGTTGTGGCTGTCGCCAGTACAGTACATTCCTTTGGAACTACAAAAGGATGTTACGGTACTTGATCTCCCCTTGCCGGCGGAAAGTGAATATCGCCGTATTCTGTATCGCTTGGTGGCTCAGGTGCGCACCAATCCCAACGTCACCATCAAACTTGAATCGGACGACAGCGACGCCATCGCCAAGGCTTGCCAGGGTTTGACCCGTTCAGAGGCAGAAAATGCCCTTGCGAAGGCGATTGTCAGCCAGAATGGCCTCACTGGCCGCGATATCAAGGCAATTTTGGAGGAAAAAGAACAGATCATCCGCAAATCGGGCATCCTGGAATACATCCCGGCGGCGGATGATTTCACCGGCATTGGCGGCCTGGATAACCTTAAAATTTGGTTGCGACAACGCAACGAGGGTTTTTCCCGCAAAGCGCGTGATTTTGGTTTGCCGAATCCACGCGGGGTCATGCTGGTGGGGGTGCCAGGTTGCGGCAAGAGTTTGTGTGCCAAGGCGGTTGCTGCCGAGTGGCGGAAACCGCTGCTCAAGTTCGATCTCGGTCGGGTGTTTGCCGGACTCGTGGGTGAATCAGAAGAGCGGATGCGCCGGGCCTTGACGGTGGCCGAGGGGGTAGCGCCCTGCGTGCTGTGGATCGACGAATTGGAAAAAGGACTGTCCGGTATCGGTAGTGGTGGTGGTGACAGCGGCGTGGCTACCCGGGTCTTTGGCACGTTACTGACCTGGATGGAAGAAAAAAGCCAACCGGTATTCGTAGTCGCCACCGCCAACGATATTTCCCAGCTTCCTCCTGAATTGCTACGCAAGGGACGGCTGGATGAAATATTTTTTGTCGATCTGCCGACGCCTGACAACCGCGCCCAAATCCTGGCGATTCATTTGATGCGCCGTCACCGCGTACCCATTGAATACGATATTAATCAAATAATTGAAATTACGGTAGGATTTAGCGGCGCAGAGCTAGAAGAATTGGTGGTCAGCGCCTTGTACGAGGCGTTCGCTTCTCCTGAAAAGGAACTTAAAACCGCGCATCTCCTTGGAGCGGCGCGGGAAATTAAGCCTCTGGCGCGCGCACGGGCACGCGAGGTTGATGGGTTGCGTCAATGGGCCACGACCAACTGTCGCATGGCCGGCGGATAGGGCGACCTAACGGTCGCCCTCTGAGCAGCCAAACTGTGGCTATCCCGCCAGCAGCGCGTTGATCCGTTTCACATAAGCGGCGGGATCTTCGATCTGGCCGCCTTCCAGGAGCAACGCTTGGTCAAAAAGAATTTGAGTCCGGTCATTGAAGCGCTCGTTGTTTTCTTCCGCTTCCAACGCTTTAATCAACGGATGATTAATGTTGATCTCCAATACCAATTCAACGGAAGGCACGTTCTGACCGGTTGCCTTGAGAATCCGCGATAGATGCACGGAAAGTCCGTGATCATTGCTCACCAGGCAGGCCGGAGAATCCGTAAGGCGCTGACTAATGTTGACATCCTTAACTCGCTCGCCCAGGGTATGCCGAATGCGAGCAAGTAGGGTTTTATGTTGCTTGGTGGCTTCCTCTGCTTGCTTTTTTTCTTCCTTATCGGCGAGTTTACCGAGATCCAGTTCGCCGTGCGCCACTGATTGCAGTGATTTACCCTCAAATTCATGAAGATGCGCTGCAAGCCACTCATCCACGCGGTCGGTGAGGAGCAGCACTTCCACGCCCTTGCGGCGAAATACCTCCAGGTGTGGTGAAGAACGTGCTCCCGTCAGATTATCGGCGGTCAAATAATAAATTTTTTCCTGCTCGGGTTTCATCCGCCCCAGGTAATCTGCCAGGGATACGTCTTGAACGTCACCAAGACTGACCGTAGAGGTGAAACGCAACAGCTTGGCGATGCGTTCACGGTTGCTCGCGTCTTCCGCTGGCCCTTCCTTGAGGACGCGACCGCATTCCTTCCAGAAAGTCACATATTTTTCTGGATTGTCCTTGGCTAAATCTTCAAGCAATCCTAAAACCTTATTAATCGCTCCATTGCGCAAGGCGTCTACTACCTTACTGTTTTGAAGAATTTCGCGGGAGACATTGAGAGGTAAATCGTCGGAATCAACGATCCCGCGTACAAAACGCAGATAATTGGGGAGCAGATCCTTGGCATCATCCATGATGAAGACCCGACGCACATAAAGCTTGATACCATGACGGCTATCGCGATCCCAGAGATCAAAGGGCGCACGGCCTGGTAAATAAAGCAATAAGGTATATTCGTACTTGCCTTCGACATGACTGTGGACCCAGGTCAAAGGATTTTCATAGTCATGAGCAACATACTTATAAAATTCTTGGTAATCCTCATCCTTGAGTTCTGTCTTGGGACGGGTCCACAGCGCGGAAGCGCGGTTGACCACCTGATCTTCCGGGCTTTCTTTGTCGCCTTTCTCCTCCTTGTCGTCTTTGAGCAAGATGGGGATGGGAATGTGATCGGAATACTTGGTAATGATGCTGCGTAGACGCCACGATTCCAACAAATCATCCTCGCCCTCACGTAGATGCAAGGTAACCTCGGTACCGCGTTCCGCGCGTTCAACGGTTTCTACGGTATAGGTTCCATCAGCGCCCGATTCCCAACGCACACCATGCTCCGGTCCCAAACCTGCGCGCCGCGTCAAAACGGTGACGCGATCCGCCACCACAAACGATGAATAGAAGCCAACGCCAAACTGACCGATCAGCTTAGTGTCCTTAGCTTGGTCGCCCGTCAGGGATTCGAGGAACATCCGCGTTCCGGAGCGAGCGATGGTGCCAAGACTCTCCACCGCCTCGGCGCGGTTCATGCCCACGCCATTGTCGGTGACGCTGATGGTGCGTGCTTGTTTGTCAAAACGCACCCTGACTTTCAGCTCGCTATCGCTAGCGTACAGGGCATCATTGGACAGTGCCTCGAAACGCAAGCGGTCAGCAGCGTCGGCGGCGTTGGAGATAAGTTCGCGGAGGAAAATTTCCTTGTTGCTATACAAGGAATGAATCATGAGGTTCAAGAGTTGCTTGACCTCGGCTTGAAATCCCAGGGTTTCTTTTTGTGCATCAACAGACATGGCTTCATTCACTCCCTAAAAATATTTTTGATTAATCACAAGCCCCCGCCTTTAGCCGTGGGGTTCCTGACGTTAAGAATATTGAAGCAACCGAATTATGGTTGGTTCGTATATGGAGACGAATGAAACGATATTAAACCGCTCACCATGGTCTATTGGTATCAAAAAATAGCAGCAGATAATGAAACACCGGCGAGATATATCTTTCCAAGGGTATTCAGCAGGAATTGCTCATCGGCGGTACGCTCATACATTGTACGCAGCGATGGCAGGTTCACCTTCCGCGTCACTTGCGCCGCCGCAGGGTGTTGGAGCATGAAACTGCCGAGGCTTACCCCAGGTCCAACCTCCAGAAATAGACGACTACTGGAACCAGAGAATGCGTCAGTAGCCAGCAATCGTGCCATTCCCTCGGCAAAATGCACGGTATGCCAAGTGTGACGCGCCCAGTAATCGGGATCGGTCGCTTCAATAGGACGAATCCAGTCTCCGGTCACATTTGAGACATAAGGGATACGTGGCGGTTTTAAACGGAACTCCCCGACCAGATCCATCAACGGCTGGTGCAGCGGTTGCAACATTGTCGAATGAAAGGCGTGGCTGCTTTGCAGCCGTCTGCATACTATCTCTTGGGCTTTAAGCTGCTCATGCAGCTCATCAATCGCCGCTACTGGTCCCGCTACTACCGACTGATTTGGAGTGCTGTGGATGGCGAGGGACAGATCCCTACCAAGCCGTGGTTGCAGTGCCTGCGCGCTCAACGGTACTGCCAGCATCGCACCGGGAGCAACCAATTCAATGAGCTGGGCACGACGAGCGATGAGTCGCAACGCATCTTCCAGCGCCATCACTCCACTGAGAACCGCTGCGGTGTATTCGCCAATGCTGTAGCCAATCATCGCCACGGGCCGCACGCCCCGCGCCAGCCACAGACGGGCCAAGGCATATTCAATAATGAACAACAACGGCTGACTATGCGGCGTCTGATTGAGACGCTCCAGTTGTGGATTGCTCTCGGTTGTTGGGGCACGTCCCAACATCGCCCGCAGATCGAATTTTGGTTTCTCGGATTCAGTGTTATTGGTAATCGGCGGGGCCGGTGGATAGATCACCTCGCGTAGATCGACGCCAATCACCGGTAGCAAATAATCACAAGAATAATCAACAATCTTTCTAAATAACGGTTCGGCTCGATACAGGCCCTGTCCCATGTGAAGATAATGATCCCCCACACCAGGAAACATGAAGATCACCGTTGGCGCTTGGTCGTGACAGGTGGCGCTGATGACCCGTTTGCTGTCAGCTTTACCGACAATTGCTGCCGCTTCCTCGTTGTTTTGATAACTGAGCATGAGTCGCCGGCCAGCAGTTGGAGGCTGACCCAGCGCGTCACGGCTGGCGGCCAGGACCGCTACGGGATCACTGATAAGTTGCGCGGCCAGTGATTGTCGTTCGTTAGTCAACGTATCGGCATCAAGGGCATGGCGCAACAATAATCGCCAGTCGCCGCAACAAACCGGATCAACCCGTTGCGTTTCGTCAACCAAAGTTACGGATGGCTGGTCGGCTAATGCGATAGTTTCTGGCCGCGAGGCCGTAGTCTCTACTTCAGCGGTCGTAGAGGTTGGAATGATGGCATCCTGGCGGAGAATCTCGGGAGAGGGTATCGCAATTGCCGACGCTGCATCCGTTTGCGCGGCGGTGATCAATTTCAGCGCGGCCAGTTGCTGCGTCGTCACGTCACTGATCGCCTCGGCGACCAACTGCAACTGTTGCTCCATCAGTTGTGCGAGTGACCAAGATATCGGGACTGATGATGTTGCCGTTACCGGATTCGTCTCCATGACCACCGATTCTTCAGTCGTCAACAACGCAGGAGAAGAATCAGCCTCCGTGGACGGCGGATTGGGAAGAATGACCGCAGGTTGGTTGTCGCACCAATAATGATCGCGGGCAAATGGATAGGTCGGTAGCGTGACCCAATTCCGGGTGTAACCCGCATCAAAGCCACGCCAGTCAACGACACCGCCGCATAGATAGAGGCTGGCCAATTCTTTCAGCAGCGACGGCCAAGGCGTCGGCTCCTCTGGGATACTCGCATTGCCGAGCGATAATCGAACCTCATAACCTTCAATGGCTACCCAGGGTTGGCCTGTGCCGCTCAAGGTGGTGAGGCGGCTGCCATCACCGTCCAGCAAGGTTACTTGTGGTGCCGTTAGTAACGGCACACGGCCTTGTTTTAAAGCCGCGAAGGCTTCCTCGGCAGTGAGCGCGCCAGCGAGCACCGCCGCCGCCCAGCGACCACCTGCTGCGCCCTGCACTGCCATTGGTTGCACACCCCATTCCCGCCACAACGCCGCGAGTACCAAATAGGCCGCCAGTTCGCTTGCCGGTGTGTGCTGCCCAGCAAGCACCATTGTGTCGAGAGGTAATCCGCTTACGACAGCGTAGTGCGTGAGCCATTTGTGGCATACGGGATGAATCGGCAGTCGTGAAAGGGGATTACCGGCTAGGATTAACAATATTTTAGGCGTTTGGCCATGGCTGCGTTGCGTCTGACGTAGGCATGGATGCTCACTGCCCGCGACCAGCGCAGTCAGCGCATCGCGCAACTCGGCAACCGTGGCGCAAGTGATTATGGCGCGCCAGTGAAGATGGCTGCGACCGGCATTGGCGCTATGGCAGTAGTTAGCGAGTAGCCGCTCAGAATTTGTCATGGCCAGCCGTTGTAAATGGCGTTCGGCGAGTGCCCGTAGCGCCACCTCGCTACGCGCCGAAAGGGTAAACAGGTGCAGAGGGCGTTCGGTCACAGAATCCGTAACGTTCGTATCAATGATTCGCGTGGGCGCTTCCTCCAGCACCAGATGCCCATTGGTACCACTCAGTCCGAAAGAGCTAAGTCCAGCGCGGCGCGGCTGACCGGGTGACACCGGCCAGGGTTGCGGCGTGGTGGGTACCTGTACCGCGAAGCCTTCCCAGGGGATTTTCGGATTCGGTTCCTGGAAATGCAGATGAGGGACGACCTGTTGATGCTGAAGCATTAACACCGTCTTGATCAATCCGGCAATGGCGGCGGTGGCGTTCAGGTGACCGATATTGGTTTTCACGGATCCGATGCGCAGCGGCTGATTGCTTGGTCGGTCACCAAACACCGCCCGCAACGCGCCCACCTCAATGGGATCGCCCAGGGGGGTGGCGGTGCCGTGAGTCTCGACATAATCAATAGTTGATGGTGAGATCCGAGCGCGCTGCAACGCATCGCGGATGAGCGCCTCTTGGGCGCTTTCATTCGGCACGGTTAACCCGCCAGAGGCACCATCATGGTTGACGGTGGTGGCGCGGATCACCGCTAGTATTGGTTGTCCATCGCGTTGGGCATCACTGAGCCGACGCACCACTACCACTCCAACGCCTTCCCCAAATACAAGACCATTCGCGCGGGCATCGAAGGTGAAACAGCGGCCATCTGGTGAAAGTGACTGAGTACGGGCGAAAAATACCTGCATCGGCGGTGTGAGGTTGAGTTGCACGCCAGCGACCAGTGCCAGGTCACACTCACGTTGCCGTAGGGCGCTTACGGCCTGATGCAGCGCCACCAGCGACGACGAACAGGCAGTATCGATGGTTGCAACCGGGCCATTGAAGCCGAATTGAAAGGCAATGCGTCCAGAGGCGAAACAGCCCCCATTGCCAGTGCCGCTATAGGCGCTAATGGCGCGGGGATCACCGTTGATCTGGAGCAATCCATAATCATTTTGGGTCATGCCAACAAATAACCCGGTGCGACTGCCACGCAATGATTCAGGTGGAATCATGGCCCGCTCTAGAGCGCTCCAGGTAAGTTGCAGCAGCAAGCGCTGCCCCGGATCCATCAACATGGCTTCACGGGGCGGAATGCCAAAGAACGCGGCATCAAAGCCCGCAACATCCGCGATAAAACCACCATAACGGGTATTAATCTTGCCTGCGGCATTGGGATTCGGGTCAAACCACTGATTGAGATCCCAGCGTTCTGGCGGCACCTCACAGATGGCATCCACGCCATTGCGCAGCAGCTCCCAAAAACTTTCGAGATCAGAAGCACCCGGAAAGCGACAATCCATGCCAACAATCGCGATTGGTTCGTGTTGCGCTTCTCGGCTACTTTCCAGTTTGTTTTTCAGCTCACGGATGGTAAACGCCGCCCGCTGCAAGGGAGTCATGTTATCCGACGTTACCACACCTTGATTATTCACGGTTAATACTCTAAATTATTGAATTCATTGTTAATTAACTCTTCCAGTTCTGCCTCTGACATCGCGCTGACCTCGGCGGTGGTAGCGGTACTCGTTGCCGGTACCACGCTTGCCATTACGGTTTGCGGTATTGGGGCAGGCCTTGCAGCCTCGCGCAATAGTTCAGTAGCCAAGAAAGTAGCCAGGGCTGCGATATTCGGATACTTGAACAGCAAGGTCGAAGGTAAAGTCACCGCGCATGAATTTTGGAGGGCATTGCGTAGCTCTACTGCGGTCAGGGAATCAAGACCGAGATCAAAAAAACCAGTATGATCATCAAGATTCATCGCATTCCCGCCAATCACCCGCGCGACCTCCTCACGCACTCGCTGTAGCAGCGCCTCACGTTGTTCGCTAATCGGTAGCTCGCGCAACCGTTCGATCCAGGCATTACCTATCTTCGTAGCTTCCACCGTCGGGGTCGCCACCACTAACGGTTGGCTGTCGTGGAAGGCTGTGAGCAGCGGCATCGGCCTGGGCAGTTGCCGGATGAAGTTTGCCCAATCAATCGGCGCGGTCGCTATTATCTGTCCATTGCGTCGCCACAGCAGGTCAAACAGCGCGAGGCCGTCATCTGGTCGAATCGTCGTGATTCCTTGTTGCTCCACTTGTGTCAAGACACCCTGACGCGCAGCCAGCCCAATTTCCGACCATGCCCCCCAATTGATGACCAACGCCGGTAGTTGTCGCTGCCGCCGGTAGCCCGCGAGTTGATCGAGAAAGGCATTGGCAGCAGCATAGTTGCCTTGGCCCAGCGAGTACAGTGTTGAACTAATTGAAGAAAACAGGATGAAGAAATCCAGCGATACGGCGGCGGTCACCTGGTGTAAATTCCAGCCGCCCAGCACCTTGGCGCTCAACACGGACGCCAGTCGTGGCCAGTCCATCGCGGCCAACGTGCTGTCATTCAGCGTGCCGGCGGCATGGACCACACCGACCAGAGGAGGCCGAGGCCGAGCCAATAACGCCTGAAGTGCGCGGTCGTCGGTGACATCAATCTGGGCAATCTCCACAGTTGCCCCCGCCGCTTGCAACGCGGCCAGTTGTACCATTGCGGTTTCGTGAGGCTGCGAACGTCCGAGCAACAATAGATGACGCGCTCCCTGTTCCACCAAATAACGCGCCACCCGTAGCCCAAGATCACCCAGACCACCACTAATCAGATAACTGGCATCAGCCCGGATTTCCGGTAGTGGCGACAGGGGAACAGCATCGTCATAGCGCCGTAATCGGCTTACATAGCGTCCGTTGGAGCGGAGGACGATTTGTTCCTCTTGCGCGTCAACCAGTAGCTCTTGCCACACCCTCTGGGCGCTAGTGGTGGCACTTTCGCCTGGTGGCAGATCAACCACCACGGGTCGCATCTGTTGATATTCCACAACGACGCTGCGCATCAAACCATGCAGGGTAGCTTGGGCAAGCCCGCCGGTAGTGCCGTCAGACAATGCGATGGCATCACGGGTCACGACCCATAATGAAGACGACCTTCCGTTTCCCATTTCTTGCAGGAGCCGTAGCAGGGGCATGCAAATCCGTTCCTGGGCTGCCAGCAATGCCTCGGGCGTGGACAGATTCGCGCTGTCATCAATCTCTTCCAGGGCGTGCAGCAACACTATCCCCTGTAACGGTTGCGCGAGCAACGCGGCACACGCCGCCGCGTCCAAGAGAGCACTACTGGAAACAACGGTAGCGCGCCCCGTGAAGTGCTCCGCCAGGGCCGCGCCGCAACCGTTGCTATCGCCGATCAGCAACCAGTTACCAGCCAAATGATTCGGAAGTGTATTTTCCTGATTGGGTTCCCGAGGCACGCGCTGCGCGAGAAGGATATTTTGGCGGAGTAGAGCTGTTTCACTGTATTGATCGGGACCAAGCAACGTCACGCTATCAAAGCCATGCTTGGGTAGAACCTCGCGCCATTGGTCGGCGCTCAAGAGCGGATAATCAGCGCGTAGCGGGTCATGGCCCTTGAAGCGCCACCAGCCATCGGTCATGCCAAAGGTGAGATCCAGCCAGCGTTGACGGGCTTCGGCTTCGAGCAGAACCAGCATTCCGCCGGGCACCAGCAGCGCGGCGCAATGCTGGAGCGTATCACCAAGCGAACGAGTGGCATGCAGCACATTCGCGGCGATGACGATGTCAAACTGGCCGCGTAATTCATTCGCTGGGGCTTTTTCAATATCCAGCACTGCGTAGCGGACAAATGGATAATTGCCGCCAAATTGCTGCTCCGCGTGGTGGATGAAGTACGGTGAAATGTCGGTGAATAAATAATCACTGCGTCCCGCCGGTAGCAGCGGCAACAAGTGCAGCGTCGTGCCGCCAGTACCACCGCCAATCTCGATGATGCGAATTCTTTGGCTCGCGGGTAGATCCACCAGGGCCATTTGCACGGCGGATGCCAGCAAGTCGTTGATGATTTTGGCACCCACCGAATGCTGATAGAACAGTGCCGTGACCGACTGATCGCTCTGCGGGAACAGCAGATGTAGCGGATCAACCTCACCACGCCACACCTGGGCAAGCACACTGGCGCAACGTTCCAGCAGTGTGATTAACACCAACCCGTCTGGGAATTCCGCCCGCAAGCGATAAATCGCCGTTGGTGCTATTACAGTTAGTGGTGTCAATACTTGCCAGTGATCCGCCGCGCCTACAAAGCGCAGCAAGCCTTCCTCGGCGAGAATGGCCAGACAACGCTCGAATAACGGCAGGAAATTTTCTCGCACCCCGAGTTGTCGGGCGAGTCCGTCGGTAGTGAATACCTCGCCCGGTGCTGGCTGCCAGCCATTCTGTTGCAGCGCCTGCTGAATATAGCCACTCGTCAGTTGTTCTAGGCTCTTCAGCAACGGCTGATAGAAAACGCATTGCGGTAGTATTGCCTGGGTTGCTGCCACGAGATCAGCGCTGATCCGCGCAGGCGAGCGCAATGCCGGTGGCTGGATGCCGAACAGCGGGGGCGTTTCCCAAGCGATTTGGTAAAGCCACTGGTCGTAACGTCGCCAGGTGTTGGAGAAGGCATGAGTATCGACCTGCTGGAAGCGTAGCCCCCGAACCGTGGCAATTACTGCGCCGCCGTCATCCAGTAATTGTAGATCGGCAACAAACCACAGCGACTCCGTTGGATCGGGTAACGTCACCGCAACGGCCCGGCACCACAGGCGCGAGGGTGATTGGCGATAGCAGTGCAATTGTTCCAGACCAATCGGCAGGTAAGGGACGCCACGATTGAGGAGCAGCACGCTGGCCGTTTGAAAAGCAGCATCAAGCAGTACCGGATGTAGTCGGAACGCCGCCGCGTCGGTTTGAAGCGCCACGGGTAGTTCCAGCCGCGCTAGCACTTCGTCACTGGTGCGCCACAATCCGATCAACGCCTGAAAGTGTGCGCTATGGGCAATCCCGACCGAATGCGTGAGTCGATAGTATTCAGCGACCGGTACTTCCTCGACGCAGCACCGCCGTGATGCGTCCATGTCCACAGGAATGGCGACCGGCGACGATCCAGCCATCAGTTCGCCACTGGTGTGTGGATACCAGCCGTCGTTAATACGGGCGTGAATGGTAAAGTGATAGCCGCCGGTCAGCGGTTCCAGCACCATTTGCATCGGCAATGGTTGATCCGGCGGCAGAATCAACGCACGATGGATCGTGACTTCGCGTAGCCAGGCACCATTCGGCAGCAACATCGCTGCCGCCGCGAGCGCCATTTCCATGTGTGCCGCCGCTGGTAACACGATTTGGCCAAATACCTGATGATGATCAAGAAAATTTCGTGCTGACAGCTCATTAACAAACAATGCTCCGCCAGTTGGCAGCAGCGGAGTCTCCAGACGTTCGCCAAGCAGCGGATGGCCGCCACGGGTGCGTGTCATCGTGAGCGGCTCTGGAGTTTCCAGCCAGTAACGCTGGGTTTGGAACGACATGTTCGGCAGCCGTAATGGATAACGCTTGCCGCTACGTGCGAGTGCCCACGCAGCAGCATCAACATCAAGGCGGTAAAGTTCACCGAGACTCGATAACAACTGTGTCCAAGGATCAATCCGGTAGCGCAGGCTGGGCAACCAGTGACAAACCTCAGCGACTCCGGCGGCCTCCGCTTGAATGGCTCCAAAGGCGCTGAGGGTTGGTTTGGGGCCGATCTCGATGAAGGTATCAAAGCCATCCGTCAACAGTCGCGCCAGCCCATCGGCGAAACGTACTGGCTCGCGGAGGTGACGGCACCAGTAATCAGGACTGGTGAGCGTGGCGGGATCGGCGTAATTGCCAGTGAGATTGGAAATGATCGGTAAAGCCGGAGTGGCGAAATCCAACCGCGCCAGCTCGTCCCGGAATGCCGGAATCATGGGTTCTATCAAGGACGAATGGAAGGCATGAGAAACGCGCAACGGCTTTGCTTCCACTCCTTCGGCGGCGAGTGCCGTCGTGAATGCGGTGATTTCCTCCTTGCTACCAGAAATGGTGACACTCGAAGAACTATTGATGCCGGCAATCACCAACCCCGGCGCCTGATTGCGGTAAGTTGTCAGATAAGCCGTGGCTTCCATTGCGTTCAAGGGTAGGGCGATCATGGCTCCTGGAGGACAATGTTTCGCCACAAGTTGACCTCGGGCGCAGGTTAAAGTCAGTCCTGCTTCCAGTGTCCATAAACCGGCGACCGTCGCGGCGACCAACTCGCCCACGCTGTGACCGATGAGCGCCTCCGGCTCGATGCCCCACTGTTGCCATAACCTCGCCAGTCCATATTCAATGGCGAATAACAGCGGTTGGGTATATTCAGTGGCGGCAAGCAATGCCTCGGCCTCGGGTGTAGCGCTGGCGGGCGGCGGATACAGCAGTCCAAGCAGCGAGCGACCAAGCAGCGGCGTGGCAATGGTTTCGCACTGGTCCAGTAGTGCGCGAAAGTATGGCTCCTGCTCGTAGAGCTGCCGTCCCATCTCGAGATACTGGGCACCCTGGCCAGTAAACAAAAAAGCGATGCGTGGGGGATGAGCAGCGCGGCGAGTGCTGAGTCCCTCGCCCGCCGCGAGCATCGCAGCGGCAGCGGCGGGACTGTCGGCCAGCAGCGCCAGGCGGTGACTGTAGTGACCACGACCACGGGCGGCAGCTACGCAGTAGTCATGCCAATCACTGTCTGGACGCAATCGCAGATCGTCGGCCACACGCCGCGCGAATGCGTCGAGACTGTCGCTAGTCTTTGCGGACAGCGTGAGGAGTCGAGTCGCGGGCCAGGTGTTGGTGGTTATCGCGCGGGTCACGTCTTCCGCTGGTAGCGCAGAAATATAATTGGATAGCAACACATGGGCATTGGTGCCACTGAAACTGAAAGAGCTGACACCCGCGATCCGCTCCGGTGCCGGCCAGTCGATGAGTGTCGTGGGAATCTCAACGGCTAATGATTCCCAATGGATATGCGGACTCGGTTGGGCGAAATTGCGATGCGGCGGGATTTGGCCATGATGAACGGCAAGAATCGCCTTGATTAAACCCGCGATGCCTGCCGCTGATTCGAGGTGGCCAAAATTGGTCTTGACCGAGGCGACACGCAGCGGCGTCCCAATGCGCGTCGCGCGGGAGCCGAATACTGTCCCCAAAGCGCCCATTTCAATGGGATCTCCAAGAGCGGTACCTGTGCCGTGAGCCTCCAGGTAGCCCACTTGATCCGGGGTTATGCCGCCATTAGCCAGCGCGGCGCGGATCACTTTTACCTGGGATGGACCATTGGGAACGGTCAAACCGCCACTGGGTCCATCTTGATTAACCGCCGAGCCACGCAAAAGGGCGAGGATAGTATCGCCATCGCGTTCGGCGTCGCTGAGTCGTTTGAGGACCACCACGCCAATTCCTTCACCACGGGCATAGCCATCGGCGGCGGCGGAGAAAGTTTTGCAGTGGCCATCGGTGGCGAGCATCCGCGCTTTACAGAAATTGATATGGGTCTGTGGTCCATAAATGAGATTGACGCCTGCGCTCAACGCCAGGTCACATTCGCCAAGTCGCAACGCCTGCATCGCCAGATGGGTAGTGACCAGCGATGACGAGCAGGCGGTGTCGATGATCATGCTCGGGCCGGTAAATCCAAAGGTATAGGAAAGACGGCCTGCGGCAACTCCGAGTGACGCGCCGGTACCGGAATAGGCGGTGATGCGCGTCGGACTGTCCGACCAAATGGCGGTGCCGTACTCGAAATTGCTGATGCCGACATAAACGCCAGTGCGGCTGCCATGCAAAGCATTAATATCAAAACCACCGTTTTCGAGTGCTTCCCAGGTTACTTGCAGCAGTAGACGGTGTTGCGGATCGATGAAATTCGCTTCACGCGGGGTGATGCCAAAAAACGCTGGATCAAATTGCTCGATACTGCTTAGAAAGCTGCCATAGCGGGTGTACATCTTGCCCGGAGTATCGGGATTCGGATCGTAAAAGGCATCAACATCCCAGCGCTCGGCAGGCACTTCGGTGATGGCATCACGTCCCGCGCACAGTAGTTGCCAGAACGCCTCGGGGGTGTTGGCGTCCCCAGGAAAATGACACGCCATTGCCACCACAGCAATTGGCTCGATTAATCCGCGTTGTTCCCGTTCCAGCCTTTCTACTTTAGCCTGCATCTCCTGCAATGCCAGCAGCGCTCGTTTTATCGGCGAAAGTTCTTGTTTTTGATTCATTTTTTAAATGCAGAATGACAAAAAACTCAATTCTTTATAGAGCTACAAGTTCAACTACGTAATTCCTACAAATGTAGCGCAGAACCGTTCTTCAGGACTTATCCAAACCTATACATACGGTTTATATGCCTGATTTC
>CAUYTW010000296.1 GCA_963575715.1 Gammaproteobacteria bacterium
TGCGCAGGAGCCTGCCAGGGAAGGCAGGCGACTAAGCATTAGCGGCGGACTCCAATTGAATGATTCGCTATTCGTTGATCCATGGCCATTTCTGGTTAAATTCTATAATAGGTAGCGGTTTACCGAAGAGGTACCCCTGAAAATGGTCACAACCTGCGTCACGCAGAAACTCAAATTCAGCAACCTCTTCAACCCCCTCGGCGATGGTTTTCATTCCCAGGTTGTGCCCTAGAGCAATAATTGTTCGTGCGATAGCTCCGTTGCGTGGGTCCTGATGCACCGCACTGACAAAAGATCGGTCGATCTTGAGTTGATCGACCGGCAGGCGTTTTAGATAGGCCAATGACGAATAGCCGGTACCAAAATCATCCACCGAGAAGTGGATGCCCAACTCGCGCAAGGCTTTCATCTTCGCAATGGCGTTATCGATGTCATTAATCAACAGACTTTCGGTGACTTCGAGTTCCAAGGCCGCAGGAGGAGCGCCGGTACTTTCCAGGATCTGCTGCACGCGCATGACAAAATTCGCCTGATGGAACTGCTTGGCGCTGACATTGACCGCCAGGAAACGTTGTGAATCTGTCGATCCAGCGAGCCAACGCCGTAATTGATGGCAAGCGGATTCAAGTACCCAATCACCAAGGGGTAGAATCAGGCCAGTATCCTCGGCAATGGGAATGAAGGCATTTGGCGGAATCATTTTGCGTTCGGGATGTTGCCAACGCACCAGCGATTCCGCGCCAATCAGTCGTCCGTGCGCGTCGAGTTGCGGCTGAAAATGTAACAGGAATTGCCCTTCATCAAGGGCAACGCGGATTTCATGATTAAACGCCAAGCGTTGCTCCACCTCATCCTGCATTCCATGTTGAAAGAAGTGAATACATTTGCGTCCGGCCTGCTTGGCCTTGTGCAACGCGAGGTCAACATGTTTGAGAAGATCGTCGATGGTGTCGCAGTCGCTGGGATAAAAAGCAATCCCTGTGCTGGTGCTTAAATGAACGGGCTGACCGGCAATATTGTAAGTTTCGGCCAGTCGGGCGGCAATCGTTTCCGCTGCAAGGTGGGCGTGCCTTGCGGCTACCTCCGTGGTGTCGCCGATGCCCGGCATGATCACCATGAACTCGTCGCCGCCCCAGCGGAAGACCTGATCCGAGGCGCGCACCATTGCCCGAAGTCGCTCCGTCAGCGCCTTGAGAATGAGATCCCCGGTGCCATGCCCTAAGGCATCGTTGAGCAGTTTGAACTCATCAATGCCGATCAGCAGAATCCCGCAAAAATTATTGCGGCTTGCCGCGACCCGTAATTCGCGTGTGAGTTCCTCCTTCAACATACGACGATTCGGCAGGCCGGTCATGGCGTCGTGGTAACCCTGCCAAGCCAGTTGCTCGTCCGCCTGCCGACGCGCGATACCCATTGCCAGCACTTCGCTTGCCTGCTGGATGAATTCACTTTCCTCGGCGAGGCGTGCCTTGTCGGCGGTCACAATCAGCAGCCCGAGCAGGTGATTTCCAGAGATGAGCGCCTCGACACGCGCAATTTGCCCGTCGGGCAGACCTAGCAACTGATCGATAATGTCCGCGTAAGGGGCTTCGGCAGACTTGTCGTTCAGAATCTGCTCGGTCATTGCGCAGACACGTTCGGGATCGAAACCTTTTACAGCCGCAAGATTCAGCTTACCCGTTGACTCGGCTTTGCCGATGTCAATCAACATGGCAACATTGAAATCTGGAGGTGCCCAGCCCTTGCTTTTGGCGAGACTGTCGAGCGCGCGCGTCGGATAGTCAGAATCGGCAAAATGACGATGCGACAAGACAAGCAATTCATGCAGCGCATGTTCCTCGCATATCCGTTTTTCAAGGCACGCATTCGATTGAATCAGATCGCGGGTGCGTTCCGCGACTTCCTCTTCAAGCCGTTGATTAGCAAACTCCAGCGCCTTGCGCGCGCGACTCAGCTCGATATGGGTCTGGAGGCGCGTCAGCACTTCGTCGCCATGAAAAGGCTTGGTGATGTAATCCACCGCACCGGCTTTGAAGGCTTCCAGCTTGTCGTCGGTATCCTGCAAGGCACTGATAAAGATGACAGGAATATCGCAGGTACTTGTCCGTGCCTTGATGCGCCGACATACTTCAAAACCATTCATGTCCGGCATCCGAATGTCGAGCAGAATCAGGTCAGGCCGCAAGCTTTCGGCAGCGCGCAGGGCGGTTTCGCCATTCAGGGCCGGACGGACCTTGTAATCTGCGGCCTGTAGGATGCTTTCAAGCACCCGCAGGTTATTCGGGTTATCATCGACAATGAGAAGGGTAGCTTTTTTCAATGAAATCGACCTTTTCGTTTTAATTCTTCGTAGTGCTCTATATTGCGCATTTTGAAAACCCGCGCTGGATGGCCACCCGCGATGGAATACGCAGGGATCGAGGAAACAACCACGCTACCGGCCTGAATGATCGCGCCTTCGCCGATTTCCACCCCACCCAGAACCATAACCCTAGTACCCAACCAAACATTAGCGCCAATGGTGATCGGGCGCGGAAGATAGCTAGAATCATAAGGGATGGTGGTTCCGTGATCATAATTATGAATTTGCGCAATCATGAGACACTCAGTGCCGCTATGAAAGTTATCTCCAATGCGCACCGCTCCACAGCCAGAAATGGTCATGCCGTTGAAATTGACATTGCTGCCCAAACTGGTTTGAGAACTTACCCGAGAAGGCCCATTGACTTTTAGCCCCGGTCCACATTCCTTGGCCTGCCGCCTAACTTGCCATGCGTACCAGGATCGAATCATAAAACGAATTAGTTTTCGTATTTGCTTAACCATGCATTTCCAAAATAAATTTTAGTTATTTCTGTCCTTTCCATTTCTTTAGCGACGCCGCTATTTGTATCGCTAACTCGGGATTTTTTCGCGTCAAGACCAACAACGCCACAGTGGCCAATATAATCAAAATCGCCAACTTGATGCTTATGACTGGCAGAAGCTCACCCGAAAATAAGTAATTACTCGCTGATATGGCACCCGCTCCCAGGATAATACCGTACATCACGAACCACGGATAAATTTGCCGCTTAAAAGAGTGACACTGAATCATGGAAACCAGCGACATAGTTGCCATTGATACGATGCTGGCGATAACTGGTGCCCACAGACCAAGCAACGGCAGCAAAAGCAGGTTGAGTGCAATGGAAACCGGACCGGCGAGCAATGTGGAAATCAGAATCCGACCAGGGTTGTCAACCGTCACTGGCGTGATAAAAAAAGCATGGGCGGTTTGAAACAGAAATGCAAAAGCCATTCCCGGTAGATAGATCCAGGCTACGTTATATTTTTCATGTAACACAAACTGAAATAGTTCCTTGGAGAACAAGGAAAGGAAAATCACAATACCGGACAACAGGACTAACGACGCAATAGAAAAATTATTGGTCTTTTGACTGTTTCCCGACTCAATGGATTGGCCTTCCATATACCACGGAGTAAAGGACTGCATGATGGAAGTCGAAACAAGACCAACCATGCTTGCTATTTGAGATACAGCTAAATAAAGCCCCACCGATTGCTCACCAATAAAAAGAAAAATTAGGTAGCGATCCGATGCCTTGAGAACCCATCCCAACATCAAATGAGGGATAATGGGAAAGGCATATTTAACCCCAGCAAAAAATGTTGACCAGCGAAAGGTCAGTGTAATTCTTCCCTTTAATCCTATCAGTCCTTGTAGAGTCGCTAGAACGTAGGCAATTACCGAGGCCCAGAGCAGACTCTCACCGTGCATACGCAAGCAAAAAAGAAAAACTAGATTAAGAGAGACCGTCAACAAAAAAAGCAGGAGATTATTAACGCCTACCTTTTGCGGTACCTGAACCGCCCGCCAATATGCTTGAATCATATTAAAAATCGAATGCACCAGAACCAGGACGATTCCTAATAATACAAAGGGCGCTTTAGGAATGCCAGTAAAAATGAAAGGACTCCATTGATCAATTGTAGCCAAAAAGATTAGACAAAAAAAGGAAGAAATGCCTATAGTTCCAAGTAAAAGAGTTCCCCAGGCTTCACGTGGATTGGATTGCAGCTTATTCGCATAGGTCATTCGCATGGCTGCTGAGGACAGACTGAATGATGCAAATGGAATCACAACTTCGACAAAAGCCAGAATAGTCCCGACCGTACCATATTCTTCTGGGGAGAGCATCGCGGTATAGACAGGTAACAACAAGAAAGCCGCGCCCTTTTGGGCTAAGGAAAAAGCTAAATAAATTGAGGAATTTTTAAATGCCTTCTTAATGGAATTAGCCATGCAACGCCAGCCCTTTGTTTTTCTATGGCAGCCGCATCAGAAAACGGTGCATCTCGGGCCAAAGTTGGTTAATTGAATTCATCGCCTGAGAAGAATGAGGAAAATTATTGGTAAGTTCATGGTCGAGTAAAGCAGCCAACCAGGCATAAATTCTCGCTCCTCGAATGGAGTATCGCCGGGGAAGTCGCAGTCCAAATGGTAAATGTGGCAAATTAGGCATAAGACCAGGAATGATCGTATCACCCAACACATGCTGGAATGCAACCCCGCGACCATCCTCAGCAATCAACAAACTTGGCTTTCCGGCACTCAGCATAAAAATATGGGCGTGCAGGCGATAGCCAAGATGAAAATCGCAGTCCATATATACCTTTTGCAAAGTGTCAAAACTTCCAGATATATCAACCGGTATGATTTTCCAGCGATCCATCATTTTCAGGATTGCTTGATGCCCACGAACGAAATCCTTTTTCGGTGAATATATGGCTGTAGCTTTAAGACCATGATGGAGAGGTACCACGATGTCTGCATGTGGAAAAACATTACGCAGGATTTCTAAAGTTTGTACTGTCTGCTCGATCATGCTCGGAATGTCAAGAAACTGGACTCCTAAAGAAAAGGCCACGCTTCCGATGCGCCCTGGAGAATGCAAGGATAACTGCCCCAAGCGATCAGCCGAGTAAAATGCCGGGCACCCGGTAAGTAATGCACTCGCAATTCCATAACGCTTTAATGCAAGGAGCGAGGAAAAATCCCGAACTGAAATACCAAGACCGTGCGCATCGGCTATTCTGAGAAAATTAAGCGATGATTCTTGAAATCGATAATCCTGAAACCCATCAGCCCCGCCAATAGTAGCCTTCCAACCGACTCCCATGAGTACAATTGGCACCATGATTTTGGTTAGGTCGCTTACCAAGGGATAAATTTGCGGGTAAATCTTTGGCTGTAACGCAGGCCCCCCGGCAAGAATAAGAGCTTTTGAATCATTGATTATTTCTAGCTCGGTATCATCAATCGGCTTCCAGCGGTCAATCCGATATAAATTTCGCTCGGGCCTGATCGTCTCTAAAAGCCGGATCGTCCGTTCTTTAATAAGGAAATCACCGGCGTTATTCTTGGCGCCGGTGGCGACAACGTAGCTATCTGAATTCATCAATGTCTCCGGGAAATCCTTGGTTTTACCATGAATCTGTCGAAAATCAAAAACTATTCGAGGCGATTCATCCCACGGCTAACGCCAGCGGCGCTCTCGCCATGATTTCGTAACCGTCAGTTAAAAAATCGATCTTTCCCGACTCACCCGAATGTCAATGAGCCACGATTGCTTTAGCCGTAGGATTGGTGAGAGCAATTCAACACTGAATTGAGAAACTGCCCTGTATGAGAATCGGAACACGCAGCGATTTGTTCCGGCGTGCCAGCCGCCACCAATTCTCCACCACGATGACCGCCCTCGGGACCGAGATCGATCACCCAATCTGCGGTCTTGATGACATCTAAATTGTGTTCAATGACCACTACGGTATTCCCATGATCACGCAGGCGCGCCAGCACCCTGAGTAGTTGTTCTATATCATGGAAATGCAAGCCAGTCGTGGGTTCATCCAGAATGTAAAGAGTGTTGCCAGTATCGCGCCGCGATAATTCGCGCGCTAATTTAACCCGTTGCGCCTCGCCACCGGAAAGGGTGGTCGCGGATTGGCCGAGTTTGATATAGCCAAGACCAACGTCCATCAAGGTCTGGAGTTTACGCGCCACCATTGGCACCGGGTCGAAAAAGATCCGTGCTTCTTCAACGGTCATTTCCAAGACTTCGTGGATATTTTTGCTTTTATATTTAATCTCCAAGGTTTCGCGGTTATAGCGGCGTCCTTGGCAAACATCACAAGTAACATAAAGATCGGGGAGAAAGTGCATTTCTACCTTAATCAGACCATCGCCCTGGCAAGCCTCGCAGCGTCCGCCCTTGACGTTGAACGAGAAACGCCCCGGCGCGTAGCCTCGGGAACGGGACTCGTTGGTGCCGGCGTAAAGCTCCCGAATTGGCGTCAGCAGGCCGGTGTAGGTCGCAGGATTAGAACGCGGAGTACGTCCGATGGGGCCTTGATCGATATCAACAACTTTATCGAGACGCTCCAGGCCGCTGACTTCTTGAAATGGCGCGGGGTCGAGGGCAGCGTCGTTTAAAGTTCGCGCCGCGAGGCGATAGAGCGTGTCGATAATTAACGTAGATTTACCCGATCCAGAAACTCCGGTCACACAAGTCAATAAACCCAGAGGAAGCGCGATATCCAGATTTTTGAGGTTGTTGCCAGTTACTCCGCGCAAATACAGCCAGTGATCGGCAGCGGGCAGTGGGTGGCGCGTTGGGATCGGAATACAGCGTTGCCCCGAAAGATACTGCCCAGTGAGTGAATCTGGCGTGACCGCGATTTCGTCCGGCGTTCCTTGCGCTACGACGCGTCCGCCATGAATTCCTGCGCCAGGGCCGATATCCACCACGTAATCAGCGTGACGGATGGCGTCTGCGTCGTGCTCAACTACGATCACGGTGTTGCCGAGGTCGCGTAGCCGGAACAGGCTATCGAGTAAGCGTGCGTTATCGCGCTGGTGCAGACCAATGGACGGCTCATCAAGGATATAGAGCACGCCGACCAGCCCAGCGCCAATCTGACTCGCCAGGCGGATGCGCTGGGCCTCGCCGCCGGAAAGGGTCTCGGCGCTGCGGTCAAGGGTCAGATAATCCAACCCGACATCGACTAAAAAGCGTAGCCGCTCGGCGATTTCCTTCACGATCTGTGCCGCCACTTCCCCCCGTCGGCCCGCTAGGCGCAGATTGCTAAAAAAAGTCAACGCCTCGCCCACCGACCAGGCGGTAACGGCTGGCAGGTTGACGCCCGCGACGAACACATGACGCGCTGCCTCGCGCAAGCGTGCCCCCGCGCACTCCGGGCAGGGACGAGTAGCGAGGTAGCGCGACAATTCTTCCCGCACCGTGCTTGATTCGGTTTCCTTATAGCGCCGTTCGAGATTGGGCAGGATACCCTCGAAAGGATGGACGCGTGTGGCATAGCCGCCACGCTCGCTAAAATATTCAAAGGTGATTGGCTCAACACCACTGCCGCGCAATACGACCTCGCGCACTTGCAGCGGCAGATTCTCCCAGGGAGTATCGATTTCGAAGTGGTAATGCTTGGCCAAGCCCTGGAGAAACTGAAAATACCAAGCGTTGTTCCGATCCCAGCCACGCACCGCGCCTGCGGCCAAACTTCGCTTGGGCAATGCGATCACCTTGGCGGGATCAAAAAACTGTTTTACTCCTAAGCCATCACAGGTGGGACAAGCTCCGACCGGACTATTGAAGGAAAACAGCCGTGGTTCCAGCTCTGGAAGACTATAGCCGCATTCCAGACATGAAAAGCGCGCCGAGAAAACCAATTCGTCGGCAGATGGATTGTCCATAAACGCCACCCGCGCAATTCCCTCGGACAGCCGCAGCGCGGTCTCGAACGATTCCGCTAATCGTAACCCGAGATCTGCCCGGACGCGGCAACGGTCGGCGACGACCTCGATATCATGTTTACGATTCTTGTCCAGCGTCGGGACTGCGTCTAATTCCATCACTATCCCGTCAACGCGCACGCGCACGAAACCTTGAGCGCGCAGACCATCAAAGATTCCTTGATGTTCGCCCTTGCGCCCCCGCACCACCGGTGCGAGCAGCAGCAACCGCGTGCCCTCGGGCAGGGTAAGGACTTGATCAACCATCTGGCTGATAGTCTGGGCGGAAAGATCAATGCCATGAACTGGACAACACGGAATGCCGGCGCGTGCGTAAAGCAACCGCAGATAATCATGAATCTCGGTGACTGTGCCGACTGTAGAGCGGGGATTATGCGAGGTGGATTTCTGTTCGATGGCAATCGCAGGCGACAATCCCTCAATTTGATCCACATCCGGCTTTTCCATTATCGACAAAAATTGTCGGGCATATGCCGACAGCGATTCCACGTAGCGACGCTGACCCTCGGCGTAAAGGGTATCGAAAGCGAGCGATGATTTACCCGATCCCGATAAGCCCGTAATAACAATAAAACGGTCACGGGGCAGATCAAGATTGATATTTTTCAGATTGTGCGTGCGTGCGCCGCGAATGCGGAGCCAGAATCTGGTATTACATAACATATGTTGGAGTCCGCCCCGAATGCGGAGTCGGTCATCATCCAAGATGTCCTCCTCAGCACAAAATTCAACTGCGTAACTCCTAACATTATGACTTTTGTGTATATGTATGCTCATACATACATATTACGCCGCAAGCGGCGGGGAATATATCCCTAAGAGATTAAAAACAACAAATTATCATCAGGAATTACTGTGCATTCGTCGCATTAATACTCAAAATAATTTCCTGTAATGTCGCTACTGCCTCGTTGGTGGTGGAATCCAGACGAGCCAATAGTCCATCAAATTCATTCGTATCCCCGTTATCCTTGAGATGACGTTCCGCCAGCGCGGCCAGGTCAGACAATGCACATGCGCCAAGAGTAGCTGCGGCACCCTTTAGAGTGTGTAAATAGCGGATGGCACCTCCGTGATCGCCGTCACGCAATAATTGACGGATGCTGGCAGCGACATTGTATGTTTCGTCGCAAAAGCTCCGTGCGAGTTCAGCGAATAAACCTAAGTTTTTTTCCAAGCGTGTCAAGGCGAGTTTGAGTTGAAAACCAGGCAGTGTCCGGGTCAGCACCGGATGCAAAAAGGACTCAGCGACCTTGGGCATGACTAGGGGTTCAGCGACCGCCGTAACTGTTGAACAATGACGCAGTAACTTGGTGACCAAAATTTCCATATCAAAAGGCTTGCCGACATGGTCATCCATGCCCGCCGCGAGGCACTCTTCCCGGTCAGCAGGCATGGCATTGGCGGTCATGGCGATAATCGGCAGGTGAAATCCCGTCCGTCGTAGGACACGGGTGGCCTCAATACCGTCCATTACGGGCATTTGCACATCCATAAGCACGGCATCGTACTCCACAGCAGTTATAGCCAAATGATCGACGCATTGTCGGCCATTCTCGACGATATCGATTTGAGCACCTTCGCGCGTTAATAATCCTCGCGCGACGAGCTGGTTGGTGGCATTGTCCTCGGCAATCAACAAACGTAGGCCATCCAGACGGCGAACCGCCGGTGGATGGGCCTCGTACTGCGACGTGTCCACGAAGTGACGATGAGTAGCATCGGTCACTGCATCAACCAACATTGATGGCGTAATTGGCTTAATTAAAAAATCCTGGGATAGCTTGTTTTTTCCCGTTAATAGTTGTTGATCATGCGCGGTCGCCATGATCACAATCGGAACATGCTTGTCGGCACAATACGCACAAATGCGTGGCGCGATTTCAGATCCGTTGATGCCTGACTGCGGCCAATCCATGAATACCGCATCATAACGGCTATTATTCTGTATGGATGCTTCAAGCAGGGCGAGCGCCTCCTCGCCACTATCGTAAATATCCGCCTGCCATGCCAACCAGGCGATCATGTGCCGAAAAACTTCGCGTGCGTTGACGTTGTCGTCGATGATTAAAACGCGCAGGGAGGTATTTTCGTGGGAAATGTCATCAACATGGGTATCCCGTGGAAAGTCAAGCATGAAAGAAAAACAGGTGCCACGATCTAGCACGCTTTCTACGATTAATTCACCGCCCATCAGGCGTACCAAGCGTTGGCTGATTGCCAGCCCCAATCCAGTGCCACCAAAACGTCGGGTAGTGGAAGCGTCGGCCTGCTTGAAACCATCGAAAATGGTGCTCAACTTATCGGAAGGAATTCCGATTCCGGTATCCCGCACCGAAAATTCGATACGTGCGTGATCGGTTGCCAATGATATTAATCGTAAAGTCACCATGACCTCGCCGTGCATGGTGAACTTAATAGCATTGCCGGCGAGATTGAGTAAAATTTGTTGCAGCCGTAGGCCATCGCCAATCACCCAACGCGGAAGCGCGGGGGTGATATCGAACAATACTTCTATGTCTTTGTCCCGCGCCGCAGTGGAGAGCACCACCGACAGGTTGCGCAATAATTCATGGAGCTGAAAGGGACGCTGTTCCAATTCGAGTTTGCCTGCCTCGACCTTCGAAAAATCGAGAATGTCGTTAATAATATCTAAAAGCGACCGCGCTGCCGTTTCGGCTTTTTTGGCATAGTCCATCTGGATTGGAGACAGAGCGGTGTGTTGCAGGAGTTGCAAAATGCCAAGCACTGCGTTCATTGGAGTGCGGATTTCATGGCTCATGTTGGCCAGGAAACGACTCTTGGCGAAATTCGCGGCTTCGGCGGTGGCCTTAGCCTCAAGCAATTTTATTTCAGTTTCCTTGCGCGCGGTGATGTCACTCATGAAACCGTGCCACAGCACGCTACCGTCGGATTGAAGCTCGGGGTTGGAATTGCCTTCGCGCCAACGCAGGCCCTGTCGTGGCAAAATGACGCGAAATTGATTGCGCCAGGGTGTAAGATTCCGCCGTGATTCCAAAATCGTACCGGTTACCTGTTCAAAATCATGCGGATGGATACGCTGGAGAATTTTCGCTGCATCTTCGCGGACATCTTCCGGCTCCAGTTCAAAAATTTCACGAATGCCGTCGCTGGCATAGGGAATGCAGGAAGTACCATCCGGTCTGAGAAGATATTGATAAACCACGCCTGTGATCTGGGCAGTGATATGGAGCAAAAGCGAGTTGGTGGCCTGAAGCGCTCTAGTGCGTTCAATTACCTGCCTTTCAACATTTTCGTAGGATATTTTCGCGCGGTAGTCGGTCAAACTTTGCTGCGCCACTTGATGGGCAATCCCAACGAGCAGATTGATAATTGCTGGGATCTTTTTTTCTTCGACAATGGGAACCTCGGCCAATGCATTGAAATAGGCGTCATGATCGAAACCAAATTCGGCACATTGTTGCCCAAACTCAAGTTTATTGGGTGGCTTGAGAAAAAATTGACCAATAAACAAATTAGCAATATGTTGATTTTCAACAATAATAGGTGAAGAGCAATCGGTTAAGCCATTACGACAGCGGTAAATCGCGTACTCTTTGCCTGCCTGCATTTGGTGGGAAAGGGAAGTATCGCTTTCCAGACAACGCGCTAGGGTGGTTTCATGCACTCGATGAAATTCCATGCAGAGTCGTTGCCATTTCGAGGATGCGAGAACTTTTCCTTCCAGGTCAATGATAGCCACTGGCAAACCAACAACTTCAAGGTAATTCGCAAAAATTTTGTTCATCTGGCTAAAATCAATAAATTTCACCAGATCAGGCATGTCCTGTTTATTGTTCTTGGTATCCCTGGTTGCCTGTCCCATCAACGAGTGATTCCACTCGGTGTCTAACGGGTCGCGCATTTGCGTCAGTTTTGGTGAACGAACAAAGAGGATGTTTTTTGAAGTAACCTGATTCAATTCGTTATAGTCCATACAGTAATTAAAATAGTCAAAAAACATGCCAGGCAGGTAACGTTATTGAATAGTAGGTGACGTGACTCAAAGCTGCGAAATTAATCCATTCCGGTAAGAGAATTCACTATTTGTTCATGGACGAATCCATGTAACACTAAGCCACTCTCCGAGGGCGCAGTGATGAATTCGACACCATGGTGATACATGTTGGTTGTAGACTTGCTTGAACCTTCCGTCGCCTGGATACTACGAATAACGGCGACGAGAGAGAGATATCGTTCTAGCTCGGCAACCAATAAACGTACTGCAATTAATATTTTATCTCCGGTGACTCCCAAGGGCTGGGAAGATTCTATTAAGGCCCCTCCCACGCTGATATCAAGAATCAGGGCCGGGATATTATCCTTCTCAGGCATTTTTTCATTTTTTATCCCAGCGATGATATGGACCATTGCGCGTTGCGATCGACGGATCTTGACGCTGGAAAATTTCTCGGGATAACTCAGGTGTAGATAAGGATAAGGTCTAAACTGCGTGCGCAAGACATTGGAGCGAAACCCAATAAGACGCCGGGCTGCCATCAAACGCACGTTCATTAACTGACCTACTCGAATCAGCACTACTTTATTTTTTACACTGGGTGTCGTTACCAGAATGCTTTGATTAGGAACGTAACCAATAACTTTTACCAAATACCGTTGTTGGCTTTGGCCAAGATCGCTCAATAATTCCAGCTGGACCGTATCACCCACCTGGAACTTTAATCCGCTGTCGGCCTCTGAATCCAGTGGTGATTTTTCATCAATCGTTTCAGGAGGCGTATCTTCCAATATGGTTGTGTTTTCTTCCGGCATATCCGGACATCCAAGGTAGGTTATTAGTGAATGCGGAATTTATATTGGATTACATCATCAAATGACGACGACACTTTTCCGCCGGTAGAAAATGCGTTGACTACGCCAAATGGACTTCTCGCTGCAGGTGGAACTTTAAACCTCAAAAGATTGATTTATGCCTATCGTCATGGCATTTTTCCCTGGTATGGTGTGGGTCAACCCATTCTGTGGTGGGCACCCGATCCGCGTTCTGTGCTTTATCCCGATAGGCTCAAAGTATCGCGCAGCCTGAAAAAAACTTTACGCAAGGGACAATATCGTGTCACCCTGGACATGGCTTTCACGAAAGTTATTGCGAGCTGCGCTGCACCGCGCACGGATTCACATGGCACCTGGATTACTCCCGAAATGACGCGGGCCTATATTGCCCTGCACGAACGCGGCATCGCTCATTCGGTCGAAACCTGGAGCGATGAAAATTTGGTTGGCGGACTATATGGCATTGCCTTGGGTAGAATTTTTTTTGGTGAATCAATGTTTTCCCTCCACCCCGATGCCTCCAAGACCAGCCTTGTGTACCTGGTGTATCAATTACGACGTTGGGGATTCGCCGTGGTGGATTGTCAAATCCATTCCAGCCATCTCGAAAGTTTAGGCGCTGAAACCATCCCGCGTCAGGAATTCGTGCGTTTACTGGATCACCATGTCGATCTGCCCGGACCTGCTATTCCATGGCGTTTCGATAGCGACCTCATGACTTTGGATATAAAAAAATCAGTGACATCATCAAAATTTCCAAGAAACTTCGCCCTTTAGGACGATGAGGAGAGGAAACGTTTCTGCAACGGTCTCAGTAAATTTTTGACTAATTCTGATATTTTTAATAGGTTTTACAAAATTTACTCCAACGAGATTCTGCATTGTGTCAATTCTTGATCATCTCACTAAATGGCCTCTTGGCGGTATACACTTATTATGATCCGGATTGATCTCAACTAGATGTCCGCGAGCAGCAGCGCCAAGCTTTAGTGAAGTTCAGGACCGTAGCTTCAAGGTCTATGCCATACTGTAGACCATCGAAGAATTTCTAACGATTCTGTAGGTTTTCTTGCCTAATAGGGATCCACAGGTTTCAATCCTGATACAATAACCTTTTGTACGGTGGTGCCACCACCTTCTTTTCTATCTTTTCTATTACGAGTTAACCTAGTACGCCGCATGGCTAAAGAAGATCATATCGAGATGGAAGGTACAGTCGTTGAAACCCTTCCCAATACCATGTTCCGAGTAGCTCTCGAGAACGGACATATTGTCACCGCCCATATTTCCGGTCGAATGCGCAAGCACTATATTCGCATTCTTACTGGTGACAAGGTGACGGTACAACTTACTCCCTACGACCTCACTAAGGGTCGTATTACTTTCCGCGCCCGCTGAGTGCCTTGCTCAAAGGCATCGACACTGATAGAGTTGCGCGCTTTCTTCCTCCTCACTACTAATGCGTTTATATTCGGAATTGACTGACGCTGTGGCGATGATACATGAAGATAGTGTTCATGCCATTCGTTTGATTTATCGATATGATCGCTCAATTTGAGTTGCGCCTTCGATGTTTGGACGACTGCGTGGGTTGTTTTCCAACGACCTTTCTATCGACCTTGGAACCGCCAATACTCTTATATATGTGCGGGGTAAAGGGATCGTGCTTAATGAACCTTCCGTGGTGGCCATCCGTCAGGGAGCTGGCCAGAATGGCTCCCGCACCATCGCTGCGGTTGGGATGGAAGCCAAACGAATGCTCGGGCGCACGCCGGGCAATATCACCGCTATTCGACCGCTGAAGGACGGGGTTATTGCCGACTTCACGGTAACGGAAAAGATGCTTCAGCATTTTATCCGCAAGGTACATGAGAGTCGTGTCTTTCGACCCAGCCCACGGGTTCTGATTTGCGTCCCCTGTGGCTCAACTCAGGTTGAACGGCGTGCGATCCGTGAATCCGCCGCCGGCGCAGGCGCGCGCGAGGTCTACCTTATCGAAGAACCGATGGCCGCTGCCATTGGTTCAGGTCTGCCGGTATCGGAACCAACTGGCTCTCTGGTGCTGGATATTGGCGGTGGCACGACCGAGGTCGCTATCATCTCCCTCAACGGGATTGTTTATTCCTCGTCGGTGCGAATTGGCGGAGATCGCTTCGATGAATCCATCATTAACTATGTACGTCGTAATTATGGTTGCCTAATTGGCGAAGCTACTGCCGAACGGATTAAAAGTGAGATTGGCTCGGCCTTTCCAAGCACCGAGGTTCGAGAAATTGAGGTGCGCGGGCGTAATCTGGCTCAAGGCATACCCCGCAGTTTCACCTTGAACAACAATGAAATCCTCGAATCCCTCCAGGAACCATTGGCGGGTATTGTCAGTGCAGTCAAGGCCGCCCTAGAACAAACTCCTCCCGAACTTGGCGCGGACGTGGCAGAGCGTGGCATGGTTCTTACTGGCGGCGGCGCGTTGCTGCGAGATTTTGACCGACTCCTGATGGAGGAGACCGGTTTGCCGGTTATCATCGCGGAAGACCCCATGACTTGCGTAGCCCGCGGTGGTGGTCGAGCATTGGAAATCATGGATGAACAAGGTTGGGATGTCTTTGCCGTGGAGTAAACCTCCTTACGGCTAAATCGAGAGATCGTCCATATCAAACCGCTTTTCGTTCAAGGACCATCTTCCACAGCCCGACTACTGTTGCTCGGGATGTTGTCGTTGATTTTAATGGTAACGGATTACCGCACCCAGAACCTCGCAGGACTGCGAGCCAGTCTCCTCTCCGTTGCTTACCCCCTTCAGTTTCTAGTTGATCTGCCTGTGGCAGCGGCGAGCTGGACAGCGGAAACGCTGTCTTCGCGCCAGGTACTCATGGAGGAAAACGCCAGTCTTAAAGTCCAGCAGGTATTGCTCAAGGCACAGCTGCAACGTTTCGTCGCCCTAGAAACTGAAAACATGCGGTTGCGGGCGTTGCTGGAATCTTCATTTCGGATCGGCGAACGGGTGCTGATCGCTGAGTTGCTGGCGGTGGATCTCGATCCTTTCGCGCGCAAGATAGTCATTGATAAAGGTTTCCTACATGAAGTATTCCCGGGCCAACCTTTACTTGACGCAGATGGCGTCATCGGACAAATTCTTCATGTCGCTCCTATCTCCAGCACCGCTGTGCTGATCACCGACCCAAGCCATGCCTTGCCGGTTCAGGTCGACCGCAACGGGCTACGGGCCATCGTGGTAGGGAGCGCCACGGCCAATCGTCTGGAGTTACCCTACATTTTGAACAATGCCGACGTGCGGGAGGGAGACATCCTAGTTACTTCGGGAATGGGAGGACGTTTTCCGCCCGGTTATCCGGTAGGACGGATCACTAAGGTGGTCAAGGATCCCGGTCAACCATTCGCACAAGTTGCGGCCGAGCCGAGTGCCCATCCTGAATATAGCCGTCAAGTTCTGCTGCTATGGCCACGGGAAGACACGCTCCCCATCACGAACGGAAAAACGGAAAGCGAGGGAGCGACCAGGACTCCGTTGCCTGCAGCAGCCACGATAAATACGCCTGCTACTTCCGTAATTTCTACCGCCAAATCTCTGAGTAATAATAATCATCATCCATGACCAATCCTTATCAGGCGGTTTGGGTAATCTGGGCCACCATGGTCGCCGCTTTCATGCTGACGCTATTGCCATTGCCGGTATGGGCTAGTCCGTACCATCCGAACTGGGTGCTGTTGGTGCTCATTTACTGGGCAATGGCCTTGCCCCATCGAGTTGATGTTGGCGTGGCATGGTTATCAGGATTATTCCTGGATGTTTTCGAAGAAGCACTCCTGGGTCAAAACGCCTTGAGCTTGGCGTTTGCCATTTACATTGTCCTTAAACTTCACCAGCGATTGCGTCTATTTCCGCGCTGGCAGCAGGCGATGCTGGTCTTGCTGCTAACATTCCTTCACCAAACGATTGGTCTCTGGATACGCGCCATGACGGGTCATGCCCTGACGCGGGGAGACTATTGGATGCCGGTACTGACCACCACCATGTTCTGGCCTTGGGTTTTCGTCGTGCTGCGTGATTTGCGGCGGCGTTTCTTGGTAGGTTGACGCAGTATTTGGAGTCCGCCCCGAATGCTGAATCGGTCGTGATCCACGACGACCTACTGTACATTAGGTGGTTCGCGATTCATCGGCGGCCAGCATTCCGATGGTGCAATCCTGGCCGGAACGTGGAGGCAATCGTCCTCGACGCGCATCGCGTTAATGCCTGACGCCCGTAGCAACTTATTTTTCGTCGAGGTTGTCAAGCGGGTTTTACCTGTTCTTCTGGGTCTTCTTGACAGAACCGCATACCCTAACCCCAAAGTCATGATAGCGCGACGCCCTCTACATCGAAACCACCAAAACGGGGCGGACAACCAATATCTGCCGCCGATCGTCCCGCTTCGCTGCGCTTCTCAATGGCTTACTTCGTCGCGGTCGCTCGACTTCCTTAGCGTGTTTCAATGCGGATGACACGCGTCCTCAAAGATCCGCTGCGTGAGGCGCGTGTCGTCCATGCGCGCTCTATTGAAGCACTTGCCGGAGTATTCTTCTTGCTGCTCGCGGTAATCGGGCGTCTGTTTTATCTACAAGTTCTCAGTCATGAACACTTTCAGATGTTGTCGCGGGATAATCGGGTCAAAATTGTCCCGGTACCTCCTACTCGCGGGCTGATTTATGATCGCAATGGTGTACTGCTCGCCGAGAATCAGGTCTCTTTCAGTCTAGAAATTGTGCCGGAACAGGTTGGAAACCTGAACGAAACCCTGGATGAATTATCTCGCCTGATTGAAGTCAGTCCTGCTGATCGTCAGCGTTTCCTGCGCCTGGTGCGTCAGCATCGTGGTTTCGAGGCGGTGCCTTTGCGTTTTCATCTGTCCGAAGAAGAAGTGGCACGTTTTTCTGTCAATCGGTTACGCTTCCCGGCGGTGGACATTCAGGCGCGGCTTTCGCGTTATTATCCGCTGGGAGAGCTAGCCACCCACGCCGTGGGCTACGTTGGACGCATCAACGAATGGGAAGTTCAACACCTTGACAGTGCCAACTATGCTGGCTCCTCCCATGTTGGTAAGGTAGGGGTTGAGCATTACCATGAGGATCTCCTCCATGGCAAAGTTGGCTATGAACAGGTGGAAACCAACGCACAGGGACGCGCATTGCGGGTACTGGAACGTACTCCACCGGTCTCCGGGGATGATCTCTACCTGACCTTGGATGTGCGCCTGCAAGCCGCAGCCGAGGCTGCCCTTGGCGAATTCAATGGTGCCGTGGTCGCCTTGGAGCCACGGACTGGCTCCATTCTCGCTTTAGTCAGCAAGCCTAGCTACGACCCCAATCCTTTTGTCAACGGCATTGATGTCAAAAGCTATCGAGAGCTGCAAACCAACCATAATCGTCCTTTGTACAATCGTGCTATGCGTGGTCAATATCCACCCGGCTCCACCATCAAACCTTTCGTTACCTTGGCTGGGGTAGAGCATGGTTTAGTTTCCGGCAAGCGCGGTGTCTACTGTCCAGGATGGTATCGATTAAGTGGCGAGGAACATAAATATCGTTGCTGGAAGCATACCGGCCACGGTGCCGTGGACATGAATCGCGCCATTGTCGAATCGTGCGATGTTTTTTTTTATGATCTGGCGGGCAATCTCGGTATTGACCGTCTTTCCAATTATTTAAGCCGTTTTGGTTTCGGGAGTAAAACCGGTGTGGATATTAGCGGTGAGCTGGGCGGCCTGCTGCCAACGCGAGATTGGAAACGCCTGGCGCGTAACCAAAGCTGGTATCCCGGAGAAACCATCATTACTGGCATTGGTCAGGGTTTCCTCAATGCGACGCCTTTACAACTTGCCTACGCCACCGCAACCCTGGCAAATCGTGGTCAGCCCGTGCGGCCTCATATCCTTTACGCCGTAGCGCAACCCGCCACCAAGGTTCTTCAAGTCCACCAGCCGCAACTACAAGAGCCGCTCTCCATTGATAATGCCGAATACTGGGACAAAGTTACCTCCGCCATGATGGATGTGGTTCATTCATCTTCGGGAACTGCCAAGCGAATTGTCGCCGGACTTAATTATCATATCGCCGGCAAGACCGGCACCTCGCAGGTTTTTGGCCTGGGACAAAAAGAAAAATACGTCAAGGAAAATATTCCGCTGGAATTGCGCGACCATGCCTTGTTCATTGCCTTCGCACCGGTGGAGGCACCACGAATTGCCATCGCGGTTATTGCCGAGAATGCGGGTAGTGGTGGTGCTATGGCCGCTCCTATCGCGCGGCAGATCCTTGATGCCTATCTCAAAGAAAAAATTGAATGACGTTGGCTATTGAATGACGTTGGCTATTGAATGACGTTGGCTATTATTTGCTTATTCCTAGGAGTGCTCTATGAGCGATAATCAAAATGTTCGATACGATTTTTTGATACAAAAAGTCAAGGACGGCATGAAACAATCCGATATTGAGATTGCGCTTGCCAAAACTTTGAAAGTAAATCCAGATAAATGTAAAGCATTGCTGGATCACTTGGCAAACAGTCCGGTAGTGGTTGAGAAGGCGGTAACTCCCGAAAGGGCAGAGGAGCTGAAGCGCAAATTTGAAAGCGCCGGATTGATTACTTCTACCGAGGAAGTCATCGCGGTTATTACCGTGGATGAGGGCATGAAATGTCCTGCATGTGGCCATGAGCAAAAAAGTTGGAGCAAGAATGATCCCTGTGAAAAATGTGGAGTGTTTCCATACAAATTTCTGGAATTACAGCGCAAAAATCAAATAATTGAAAGGGAGCGTGAACGGCTCAAAGCGCAAATGGGTATTGCCCAATTACGCGAGAATAAGGAAGAAAATGAACGCCGTGAGAAGGAAGAGCTTGAAAAAATTCGTCAAAAACTCAAAGAAGAGATGGGTTTTCAACGGCGCAAGCGATGGTACGATGTTATTACTGGCGGCAGGGCAGCCAGCACGCCCACGACGATTTCTTTTGGGCTGCTCGTCACGCTGGTCGCAGTTGTCGGTGTCTGGTTCGCACGCGACTTTTTTTCCCCGGAAAATACCCCGGCCCCCGCATCTATCGCCAAGCCGGACGTCGCTCAAGCCAAGGAAAAAAAGACGGAAAACGTGATGCAAAAAGCAGTCGGTCAAATGATTGCCGGCTCGAAAAAATTCGCGCAAGCCTCGGGTGCTGCCGATCAATTCAAAAAAGAGATCTTTTCTGAAGGCGGCGATCCTGAGCTACAGGAACAAGTGCAAGCGACAACCATCGGCACTAGTGAAGTGAATGTTGCGCTCGTTGGTGACGAACGGATCGAAAGTATTACGCAAGCTGCGACGGGAATGGCTGACGCAGGCAAAATCGAACAAGCAGATCGTGTGCTCACCGAGTCGATGCAAATGGCAGATTCGATTAAGGACGATCAACAACGCGAAACTATCATTAACGCCGTTGCTGGTGCGCAATTTGACGTATACACAGATGATGCCCGGAAAAAAGCCGCAACCGGTGATTGGCGTGCGGCGAACAAGGCATTTTCTCAGGCCATGCTCGCCACGAGCGACATCACCAGTAAAGTGGAAATTGTCCGCACTAAAAGCAACGTGGCGAAGGCGCGCGCCGATAGTGGTGATTTTGGCGGCGCGGCGATCATTTTCATGGATGCGATTCAAGCCGCAGAGGATATCGGCAATGCGCGGCAATCGGCCCTGGCACTGGCCGATATTGCGCGTGATATTGCCGTGGCAACCAATGACCTTGGTGGTGCCGCTGAACGTACCTTCGAGAAAGCATTAATTAAGGTGGCCGCACTTCCCAAGGCGGCTGATCGAATTTCAACAAGCGATGCTGTTGGCGAGCAACGAATTGAAGCCATTGGAACTGTCGCCAGCTATTTGGTAAATGAGAAAGCAAGTGTAGAGGAAATTCGGGCGGTACTCGCCCATGGTGCCAAGGATGCCACTACGATTGCTGGACTCCTGCCACGCGCTAAATGCTTCGGCATTCTGGCGCGGGTACATGCTGAATGGGAGGGTACTAGCCAGAACGTCGACGATTATACCGGCAAGATCGCCAAGCTAGTTGCATCAACGCCCGAGGCACAACGAGAAATCATCAACGCTTTAGCCAAGAAAATCCAGGCCGAGGTTCTCGCCGCCAATGGCAAGTTCAATGCGATGAAGGGGAACACGTTGGTAGCCAGGAAAAAATTCCTCGAAGCCATTAAAATGGTCAATACCATTGCAAGCAATGCCGACGACAAGACGGTTAAAAATGAAATAATTCGCTACCGAGTGGATGCGATTAACACCATCGGTCGTTTGATCCAAGCAACTGGGGACAGACAAGCCGCAGCTAAAATTTTCGCCCTGGTGACCGAGGGAATACTAAAAACACCAGCATCTTTGGAGTTTCGCCGTGACTGATTTTACCTCGGTCCATCCTCGGCTCATCAGTCCAGAGAATTCGCGATTCACAGCGGTCCTCGGTCATCGACTAGCTTGTGCTAAATCGAGCCTCGGTGGCTTGTACCGCTCCACGCGCATAACGTCCGGGCCTACCGCCCGTAGCAACTTTACGTTGACAACCGCCCGGCGGGTTTTACGTGATCTTCCGGGTCTTCTTAACACAACCCCTACCCTAGCCATGACCTCAGACTATCGCGAATTCAACGGCGAAACCACCGATCACACTGCCGTGGCTCCCTCTGCTCCGTTTCACTACGCAACCGGGCTGCGGGGTCGTCCTCCATCCTTGGAGTCCTTCAAGGAATAAGCCTACCCAACCACCACAGTATTCTGCATCAACATTAATTTACTTACTCACAACCTTTAATAAAGAAACCAAAATGACCAACTTATTCAGTGAAATCCAGGTGGGCGCTGTGACCGCCCCCAATCGAATATTCATGGCACCCCTGACTCGATGCCGGGCCGATGCCGATCACGTTCCCACCGCGCTGATAGCGGAACATTACGCCCAGCGTGCCAGTGCCGGTCTGCTGATTGCTGAAGCCACTATGGCGATGGCAGGAAACTCCGCCTTCTGGCGGGAACCGGGAATCTATTCACCAGCCCAGATCGCAGGCTGGAAACTAACCACCGATGCCGTACACGCCGCTGGTGGCCGCATCTTCCTGCAGATTTGGCACGGCGGGCGGGCATGTCACCCGTTGCTTAACGACGGTGCTCAACCAGTGGCACCGAGCGCGATTGCGATCACCGGGGATGAAGTCCATACCCCGCAAGGCAAACAGCCCTATGTAGTCCCCCGCGAACTGCGTGATGACGAACTCCCCGTTATTGTCAATGGCTTCACGAAGGCCGCTGAAAATGCCAAGGCCGCCGGATTTGATGGTGTTGAAGTGCATGGTGCCAACGGTTATTTGCTGGATGAATTTTTGCGCGACGGAGCGAATAAGCGCATCGGCCCCTACGGTGGCTCGTTGGAGAATCGCGCGCGTTTGCTGTTTGAAGTCATTGAAGCCGTAAGCCAAATCTGGGGGAGTGACCGGATTGGCCTGCGGATTTCGCCCCTCAACAGCTTCAACAATATGATCGACAGCGACCCTATCGGCCTTGCGGCGTGGCTCGCCGCACGGCTTAATGATTTCAACCTAGCCTACCTGCACCTCATGCGAGGAGATTTCCTGCAACAACAATCAGGCGACGTAGTGACACCAACGCGGGCCAACTATAAGGGCATCCTGATTGGTAACATGGGCTACACCGCCAATGAGGCCATGAGCGCGATTGCCGCAGGGACACTCGACGCGGTTGCCTTTGGAATGGGTTTTTTGGCTAATCCGGATCTGCCCGCCCGGATTAAGGCGGGAGCACCGCTGAACCAGCCCAATCCGGCCACTTTTTATTCTCCCGGGCCTGAAGGCTATACAGATTATCCGACCTGGCGGGTGTAACCCATCATCTATATTGGTTTTTGTACAGCCTTCTGCGGCGGTACAAAAACCACTACCTTGCCCGTCAATGTCTACGCGCGGGAACCCGTGCGGCAACGATAGCGAAGAACGAATGGCACAGGTATTTTCAACCGTAAATTCAAAAAAACCTTCGGTTTTTAAGTTTGAAGCGTTCATTCCCAAGAGTTTCGTTTGCTGGCGCGAAGGCTACAGTCGCAAATTGATCCTCAACGATCTGATTGCTGGTGTTACTGTCGCGATCATCGCCTTACCGCTGTCGCTGGCGCTCGCTATCGGCTCGGGTGTCAGCCCCGAGAAGGGGCTATACACTGCGATTATCGCCGGGTTTCTTACCTCGCTACTCGGCGGTTCGCGCGTGCAGATCGGCGGGCCAGCCGGAGCGTTCATGGGTATCGTCGCCGGCATTGTCGCCAAATATGGTGGCGGCGCGAGCGGTTATCAGGCGCTCGCCATTTGTGCGCTGATGGCCGGCATCATTCTCATCATCATGGGATTGATGCGCCTCGGCTCACTCATCAAGTTTATTCCCTATCCAGTGACGACCGGCTTCACAAGCGGCATTGCCGTAATTATCCTGTCGTCGCAGGTCAACGATTTTCTGGGTCTTTCCGTCGCAACGCATCCAGGATTCATTGAGAAGTGGCAAGCGATTATTTTCGGCCTATCGGACATTAATCCCCTGGCCACTGCTTTCGCCCTAGGATCGATCATTATCATGGTCGCTTTTCGCAAGCTCGCACCCCAGGTGCCAGGAGCGATTGTTGTGGTCGCCATAGCGGCCATCGCAACGGCTGTCTTCGGCATCGACGCTGTTAATCATCCGGGTGGCCTTGAAACCATCGGCACGAAATTCGGTACGCTCCCCGACATGTTGCAAGCCCCAAGCCTACCGATCAAATTGGGCAACTGGGCTGAAGTGAAAAAGGCGTTATCGCAGGCGCGCGCCTTGATTCCAGAAGCAATCACCATTGCCGTCCTGTGCGCGATTGAATCGCTTTTATGTGCGGTGGTTGCCGACGGCATGATCGGCGCTCGCCACAAAAGCAACTGTGAACTGCTTGCCCAAGGCACGGGCAATATTGCTTCGATCCTCTTTGGTGGAATTCCCGCCACTGGCGTCATTGCTCGTACCGCCGCGAACGTAAAAAACGGCGGACGCACACCGCTCGCCGGTATGATTCACTCGATCACACTGTTGCTGATGATGGTACTGCTGGCGCGATACGCGGTTTACATTCCATTATCGGTGCTGGCGGCGATTCTCGTGCTGGTGGCGTGGAACATGGCAGAAATCGATCACTTCCGCAGCATCTTCAAGGCTCCTAGGAGCGATATCGTCGTACTGCTCTCAACGTTTGGCCTTACCGTTCTGACCGATATCACCGTGGCCGTCGGTGCTGGCATGGTGATGGCATCGCTACTCTTCATGAAGCGTATGAGTGAGGTGACCTACATCGACACTTTGCGCGTCAATCTGGATGATGATGATGTTTCCACCGAAATAATCGAACGTGGCGATCCATCTCCCCTTTCCAGCCGCGAGGTTCCAAATGGTGTTGAAGTGTATGAAATCAATGGACCATTTTTCTTCGGGGCAGCAGATAAACTCAAAGATACCCTGCACGGTATCGAGTATCCGCCGCAGGTGTTCATCCTCCGCATGCGCCGCGTATCGGCCATTGATGCCACCGGTATGCACGCCCTCCAGGAGTTTTATGAGAAATGCCGCCATGATGGAACACGCTTGTTGCTGGCTGGCGTTCACTCGCAACCGATTTTTGCGATGACGAATTACGGCCTGGTCGATAAAATTGGTCAGCAAAACATGTTTGGCAACATTGATGGTGCTTTGGAAAAGGCGCGCGAACTCATCGGTGCGTAACTAACTGATTCCATAGAATGATTGAAATGTTCTTGTGTGATCGCGAGTTGTGTTTCGATGGTATTGGCATGATTGATGGCAGCGCGATATAGCGCAGCGCCGGGGGTTCCTTTCGCGTACCAGGATAAATGCTTACGCGCCACGAGCGGCCCGGTCGTCGGGCCATAGAAGGCATAAAGATTATCAAGATGTTCTAGCAAGATATCCCGTACCATGGATGGCTCAGGATCGGGAAGGTGTTCACCAGTGGCTAAAAAGTGTTGAATCTGTCGGAAAATCCAGGGACGGCCCTGAGCAGCGCGTCCGATCATGATACCGTCTGCAGCGGTATGCGCCAGCACGTCACGGGCTTGCTCGGGAGAACGAATATCACCATTGGCGATGACCGGAATCGATACCGCCGCCTTGATGGCGCGAATCGTGTCATACTCGGCTGCTCCGGTATAACCACAGGCGCGGGTACGACCATGAACCGCCAATGCTTGGATTCCGCTCTCCTCGGCAATGCGCGCCACTGCTACACCATTGCGATGCTGAATATCCCAACCGGTACGCATTTTAAGCGTCACTGGCACATTAACCGCTGCCACCACCGCCGTAAGAATACGCGCCACCAGTGTTTCATCCTTAAGAATCGCTGACCCCGCCAGTGCATTGCAGACCTTTTTAGCCGGACAACCCATGTTGATATCGATGATCTCCGCGCCGTGGTCCACGTTGCAACGCGCCGCAGCAGCCATTAGGGCGGGATCCGCGCCGAGGATCTGAACCGAGCGCGGCGATGGCTCTCCGCGATGGTCGGCCCGACGACGGGTTTTGGCGCTCCCCCACAGCAGGGAATTGGCTGAAACCATCTCGGAAACCGCGAGTCCTGCGTCCAACCGCCGGCAAAGTTCCCGAAAGGGAAGATCGGTAACTCCCGCCATGGGAGCGAGAATTAGCGGGTTAGACAAAACATGGGAACCAATACGCATAAAAGATTATTTTGACAAATATACGTTTGGGATTGGCAAGATGGTTTAACAATCGGTTCTCTCAGACCTACCATAGTTGACACTCCCACGAATAAATAGGTGGAATTCCTGATGACACAGCGAGAACCAGAATGCTGGAAGTGAAACACCCCAACCTTGAAAGGCGCACCCGATTCAGGGGTCATATCAGGCAACTTGGGCCAGTGTCAGTGGTTTTATTACACTCCGCAGCTTCACGGGCCGTAGATACTGGTGGTTGTACACCAGACTTGAAGTCATGGCGGCCATGGCTTTTCAAACACGCTTAAGGTTTTACGCCCGGGACTTCCCCAGGCAACCGCATACCTCAACTTGTTAAAGAGCAACAGTATTTTAGCACCAATACAGCGCATCGCGAAAATCAAAAAACGATTTGAACGCGATTCATCTCACGGTTAAAACCGTGGTTTTTCTCGCTAATTTTTATAAATATCAAGCATCAGTTATTATCTCTGCTGCGTGGAAAATTGTGGTTTAATCACATCCCATTATGCGTGAACCTCTGGAAATTTTTATCGGCCTGCGCTACACGCGCGCCAAGCGACGCACTCGATTCATTTCTTTCATCAGCGTCAGTTCAATGCTGGGAGTCGCATTGGGAGTAACTGCCCTCATCACCGTGCTGTCGGTGATGAATGGTTTTGAGCGGGAATTACGCCACCGCATTCTCGACATGATTTCCCACGCCACTATTACTGGCCAAGATGATCGACTCGCAGATTGGCAAGTCACCGCCGCGTTAGTCGCGCATGATACTCGGGTAGTTGCCATCGCGCCTTATGTGGAAAATCAAGGAATGCTAGTTGAAGGCCCAATCGTGACCGGTGTGACGGTGCGCGGGATACTCCCCGAGCAAGAAATCATGGTCTCGGCCATTGCTACCAAGCTCCGTGAGGGATACATCACTGATTTGCAGCCAGGAACGTTTGGGTTATTGCTGGGACAAGACCTTGCCCGCCATCTAGGAGTAACCACAGGCGATAAGGTAACCTTGGTCACACCACAAGTCGTGGTTACTCCAGCGGGCCTGATTCCGCGACTTAAACGCTTTACTGTTATAGGAATTTTTCAAGCAGGAATGTATGAATATGACAGCACCCTCGCTATCACTCACCTTGAGGACGCCGCTCGTTTGTTTCGTTTTGGAGTGAATGAGGTTAGCGGACTGCGTTTGGCCCTGACCAACCTCTACGATGCCCCGGCCATCACGCATTACTTCACGAATACGAATAAGTTACCGCCTTCCTGCCGGATTGAGGATTGGACCACGACTCACGCGAGCTTCTTTCAAGCGGTCCGCACTGAACAAACCGTAATGTATATTATCCTTACTCTGGTCGTGGCAGTGGCCGCCTTCAATATTGTTTCAATGTTGGTGATGGTAGTGACCGACAAGGAGCCTGACATCGCCATCCTGCGTACCTTGGGTTTGACTCCACGATCGATTATGGGAATCTTCGTAGTTCAGGGCGTGGTAATTGGCGTGGCGGGGACAATACTGGGGCTGGTGGGCGGAATTGGGCTGGCCACTCATGTGGGTACCTTGGTGCCGGCCTTAGAACGACTTTTCGACGCCCATTTGTTCTCTCCTGATGTTTACTATATTACCGAGCTACCTTCGGAGATCCTATGGCCGGATGTGTTCCATATCGTGGTGACTGCATTAATTTTGTGCGTACTCGCAACTCTTTATCCAGCCTGGCGTGCCTCACAGGTGCAGCCTGTAACAGCCCTGAGCCATGAATAAAACATTTTGGAGTAAGTTACGATGTTTCCACGCCAGGGTTGGTAATCCCTGGCGCGATTTGCCGGCAGAATTCGGGAATTGGCATT
>CAUYTW010000297.1 GCA_963575715.1 Gammaproteobacteria bacterium
CTGGTCGCGGCGCTACTGGCGATCTTAAAAAGCGGCGCAGCCTATGTACCGCTCGATCCAACTTATCCGGTCGAGCGTTTGCAGTTCATGGCTGAGGATGCCGCGCTGGCGGTGGTAGTCACCGATGCCACGACACTGGAAATGGTGCCAGCCGTGGCGCGTGAACCAGTCAATGTTGGTGTGCCCGATCTTGAAGCAGAGCCAGCCACCAATCTGGAACTGAGGATGGATGTCGAGACCACCGCCTATGTGATCTATACCTCTGGTTCCACAGGCCGACCGAAGGGCGTTGGAGTTAGTCACGCCAATGTGGTTCGGCTGTTCTTTGCCACGGAAGCATTGTATGGCTTTACTGAGCACGATGCGTGGACGCTGTTTCACTCTTATGCATTTGATTTTTCAGTCTGGGAACTATGGGGAGCCTTGCTTTATGGTGGAAGGTTGGTGGTTGTGCCCTACTGGGTGAGTCGTTCACCGGATGCCTTTTTCGATTTATTGCAACAGCAACAGGTGACGGTGCTCAACCAGACGCCGTCGGCATTTCGCCAGTTGATGGAAATTGATCGGCGTGATGGTGGTCGCAAAACTGCCTTGAAATGGGTGATTTTCGGTGGCGAGGCCCTAGAGCTAAAAAGCCTGGAAGGATGGTGTACGCGGCATGGATTTGATCAGCCTCAGCTGGTCAACATGTATGGCATCACCGAAACCACAGTGCATGTCACTTACCATCGTCTGACGGCGGCTGATGTTGCTCGGGGTGGGAGTGTCATTGGTCAGCCCTTGCCTGATCTGACCCTTGACTTGCGGGATCGCCATGGTCAACCCGTACCTTTTGGGGTCGCGGGTGAAATTTTGGTCGGCGGTGCCGGAGTGGCGCACGGTTATCTGAATCGACCCGAGCTAACTGCCGAACGCTTTGTCGATGCTACTACGCTGGGAATCACCGGAGGTGGGCGTATCTACCGGAGTGGCGATTTGGCGCGGCGACGGGTTGATGGGCAACTAGAATATCTAGGACGCATGGATCAGCAGGTCAAGATTCGTGGCTTCCGCATTGAACTTGGTGAAATCCAACAGCAGATCGCAGCTTATCCAGGGATTACCGCCGCCATCGTCACCCCCTATGAAGGTAGCGGCGGCTTGGAATTGATTGGTTATGTTACCTTTCAGAAAGAAGTTGATAGCGCCGTTGCCATTGACGGCTTGCGTGAGCAACTCCGCCAGCGTCTACCTGATTACATGGTGCCCGCAGCGCTGGTGCTCTTGGAACGGATGCCACTGACCACGAATGGAAAAATCGATCTCCGCGCGCTGCCGGCACCCGACCGTGACCAGCGCGCCACCCAGACTATGTTTGTCGCCCCAACAACACCTTTAGAGAAATTGTTGGCCGAGTTATGGCAAGAGGTACTTCAGGTCGAGCGGATTGGTTGCCATGATAATTTTTTTGAGCTGGGGGGAAACTCCATCAAGGGCGCGATCTTTGCCAATCGGATGCAGGAAAAAATCGGCAGTGTTTTTTACGTGGTGGCGTTGTTCGAGGCACCAACCATCGCTGAACTGATTGCCTACATGGGGATTCATTACCCGGAAGCGGTGCGCCGTTATGAAGGCGACACGGAAAGAGCAGCGACCGTTGCCAATCAAGACGCCCGACGCCTCGATGAACGCGACTGGGCGGCACTTCGTGCGGTCATCACGCCGTTACCACCTTGCCTAAACTGCATCAGCGGCCCAAAAAACCGACGCGCCATTTTTGTCTTGGCTCCTCCACGTTCGGGCACCACCCTGCTACGGGTACTGCTTGGTGGTCACTCCCATTTGTTCGCGCCGCCTGAGCTGGAACTGATGCCGTTTAATACCTTGGGCGAGCGTCAGCGCGTCTGTTCCGGGCGTGACGCCTTCTGGCTGGAGGGAACGCTGCGGGCGGTCATGGCGCTGCGCGGCATCAATGCCGAGGATGCCAAGTCACTGATGGCGGTGCGGGAAGCCGCAGATATCACGGTGAAGGATTTCTATGGCGAGCTTCAGGGATGGCTTGGCGAACGGTTACTCGTAGACAAATCGCCCTCCTATGTCCTGGATCGCTCGATCCTGGAACGTATTGAGGCGACTTTCGACGCCCCGCTTTATATCCATCTGCATCGTCACCCCTACGGAATGATCAACTCCTTCGAGGAGGCAAAGCTTCACCAGATTTTTTTCCGCTATCCCCACCGCTTCACCTCGCGGCAGCTCGCCGAACTGATCTGGGTGCATAGTCATCAGAATATCTTGGATTTTTTCATGACCATCCCCGCCGACCGGCAAATAACGGTTGGCTTTGAAGCCATCACCGCCGACCCTCAACGCGAAATGAAACGTTTGTGTACGTTCATGGACCTTCCCTTTGAACCGGCGATGCTTTCTCTGTATGAGGAAAAACAAAAGAAGCGGCGCATGACGGACGGCCTCCATGCCGAATCCAAGATGCTGGGTGATGTCAAATTTCATACTCATCGTCAGATTGATGCCAGCGTCAATGAACGCTGGCGCGAGCGTTATCAAAACGACTTCCTGGGTGTGATGAGCTGGCGCATGGCCCAACAACTCGGTTATCCGTCAAGTACTACCGCCATTCTTCCTTCTTCATCTGAAAAAGTAGGAGCGGGTGCGGCATTGACGGCATTGATCCCGCTAGCGGGCGCCGCAACGCAACATGATTTATCACTGGCACAACAACGGCTGTGGTTCCTTGACCAACTGGAAGGGGCGAGCAGCGCTTATAACATGCCGGTGGCGCTGTGGCTCGATGGCGAGCTGGATCGGCCTGCATTACTCGCCGCCATTATCGCTATCAGCCAGCGTCATGAGGTACTGCGCGCCACCTTCGTCAATGTTGCGGGTGAACCCCAATGCCGTTTATTGGACGCTCTGCCGCCGCCGCTGGTGATTGACCTGACGTTACTTGATCCAGCGTGCCGTGAAACCGAGGCGCGGCGCTGGTTGGTTGGAGAAAGCGAACGACCGTTCAACCTCAAACTTGGACCATTGTTCCGTGCGCTGCTGGTGATTATCACCGATCAACGTCATCTACTCCTGCTGAACATGCACCATATTGTTACCGATGGATGGTCGCTGGGCATTATTGGTCATGAATTGGAAACAGGCTATCAGGCGCGCCATCGGGGACAACCCGTGGCGCTACCGGATTTGCCGCTGCAATACAGTGACTATGCGCGTTGGCAGCGGCAGTGGTTGAGTGGCGAGGAATTAACGCGACAGCTCGACTATTGGCACCGGCAACTGGCCAATAGTCCGGCGCTGCTCGATCTTCCGACCGATCGTCCCCGTCCGGCGTTGCAGAGCTACCGTGGCGCGACACTGAATTTTGTACTTGATGGGACACTGAGTCGTGAGCTGAGGCGGTATGCTGATCACCATGGCGTATCGCTTTACATGTTGCTGCTGGCAGCCTTCGGTGTGTTGCTGTACCGCTACTCGGGACAATCAATAGTTGCTATCGGCTCGCCAAGTGCGAATCGTTCACGGCGTGAGATCGAAAATTTAATTGGCTTTTTCGTCAATACTCTGGTGATGAAGCTCACCATCGATCCAGCCGAGCCATTTACAACCCTATTGGCAACGGTACGCAACCTGGCGCTAGACGCCTACGCTCATCAGGAGGTGTCATTCGAGCAACTGGTGGAAGTACTCCAGCCCGAGCGCAATCTTGGTTACGCACCGTTATTCCAGGTCATGCTCACCATGCGCAACGCGCCGCTGACTCTGCCGCGACTGGATGACCTACGAGTTAGCGCCGTCGAGTATGAAAATCCCATCGCCAAGTACGACCTGACGTTGACATTCGGCGAAACTGACCAAGCCCTGGAGGGTAGTCTGGAGTACAACCAGGACTTGTTTGACGAGTGGCGGATGACGCAGCTCATCGCTCATCTAACCGAGTTACTGCGCAATGTGCTGGCAGAATCGACGCAATCCGTGGCGGCCCTCGGATTACTTCCCGAGATTACTCGTCGGCAGTTGCTGCATGACTGGAATCGTACCGTGCGTCACTGGCCGGGAGCAGCAACTCTGCATCGCCTGATTAGCATCCAAGCACAAACCCAGCCCGAGCGGATCGCGTTGTGTTGGGGTGATCGATTCCTTGATTACGGTGCATTGGAAAAGCAATCCAATCAACTTGCCCATTATTTGCTGGAGAATGGATTAAACCACGGTGAGCGGGTCGCGGTGGCACTGGAACGCACCTTCGACCTAGTGGTGGCGCTGCTGGCGATCCTCAAAGCGGGGGGTTGCTATGTACCACTCGATCCTGGGTACCCCGCCGACCGCATCGCCATGATCCTAGAGGACGCGGGCAGCAATTGGCTGCTGACTAACAGCGAATTGCAACGACTGTTGCCCACCTGTCGCCATGTCTTGCTACTCGACAACTTGGCCCCGCCTTGGGCGACGGCCCCTTCTGGCCTACCAGAAGTGACGATAGGTGCAGAGGATCTGGCCTATGTGATCTTCACCTCTGGATCAACGGGTCGGCCCAAGGGGGTGATGCTGCCCCATCGGGCCATAGTCAACTTTGTCCACTCCATGATCGAAACACCCGGTATCACCGCCAACGACACAGTATTGGCAGTCACCACGATTGCTTTTGATATTGCCGTGCTGGAACTATGGGCACCCTTGGTAATCGGTGCCCGCGTGATTATTGCCAGCGAGGCCGAGGTCCGTGATGGTGCCGCGCTGCTGGGATTGCTGGAGAAATGGCAGGTAACGCTGTTACAGGCAACGCCCGCCACCTGGCGATTGTTACTCGCCGCCGGTTGGAAGGGAACTTCCAGGCTGAAGGCGCTGTGCGGCGGTGAGGCCCTGCCGCGTTCCCTGGCGGCTGAATTGCTCAAGCGTTGTGGCCAACTCTGGAATTTGTATGGCCCGACCGAGACCGCAGTTTGGTCCACCGTAGCGCGCATTGATGGCAACGGCGCAGATGTTGGACCCGTCGAGCCGATTGGTCGTCCCATCGCCAATACTCGTCTGTATATCCTCGATGAGCAACGCCAACCGGTGCCGATTGGCGTGACGGGTGAACTTTATATCGGCGGCCATGGCGTTGCCTGTGGCTATCTCGGGCAGACAGACCTGACCGCCGAACGCTTTCTCGCCGATCCGTTTGTCGCTGGCGGGCGGATCTATCGCACCGGCGACCTGGCGCGCTATCTGGTCAATGGGAGTGTCGAATACCTGGGACGTGCCGATCAGCAGGTAAAATTACGTGGTTTTCGGATTGAACTGGGGGAGATTGAGCATTGTTTACAGCGGCATCCGACGGTAACGCAGTGCGCGGTGGCCATTGACAACAGCAACGAGCACGCACGTCTGGTGGCATTCTGTGTCATGGCTTCGCATAACACGCTTGATGCCACGGCGCTGCGGGGGCATCTGGCGACCAGGTTGCCGGAATACATGCTGCCGGCGCTGTTTGTACCATTACTGGCGCTGCCGCTGACGCCGAATGGCAAGATTGATCGCAAGGCGTTGAAAGTGCCAGATAGCATTCGTGTACCTGGTGCGCGGACGGATGCAACGCGACGTCTCATTGCGCCACGGGATCAAACCGAGCTGAAATTGACGCAAATTTGGCAGGATTTATTAAAAATAGCGCCGATTGGCATTGAGGACAATTTTTTTGAGCTTGGTGGTCATTCATTGATCGCGGTGCGATTGATGGCACGCATCGCCGCCGAATTCCAGCGTCATTTGCCGCTGGCGGCGCTGTTTCAAGGATCGACCGTGGCGGCGCTGGCGCGATTGTTGCGCACAGAACATGCCACTATCGGTTGGCAGGCGGCAGTACCACTGAACACCACCGATACCGCAAGCGCGCCCGTATTTTGTGTGCCTGGCGCTGGAGGTAATGTCCTCTATCTACAGCCACTTAGCGAGGAATTGACCGGAGCGTTGACGCTCTACGGGCTACAACCGCCCGGGCTGGATGGCCTGACGCCGGTATTGCCGTCGGTGGAATCCCTGGCAGAGTATTATCTGACTGCCATCCGCGCGCTTCAGCCCCACGGCCCCTACCGGCTTGCCGGCCACTCCTTTGGCGGTTTGGTAACCTTTGAGATGGCGCGTCGCTTGCAATTGGCTGATCAAGAAGTCGAGCGGTTGATACTACTCGACACCGCCGCGCCCCATTGGTTTCAGCCCACGGGCCGCAACTGGAGCAACGCCGTTTGGCTCGCGCAAGTGGCACGCATCGCCAGCCATCAATATGCGGTGGCGCTGGGCCTTGATGAGACAACCCTGGCCGCCGAGGATGGCGAAGAAGCGCAATTGCGTCTCTTCCAGCAGCGTCTGATCTCCTGTGGCGTGCTGCCGGAGCAGGCCGATCTCAACCACCTGCGCGGCTTTATCCAGGTCTATAAAACTAATTTACAGGTTGACTATCAACCGCCTCGGGAACCCGTTGCGATCCCCACGCTGCTGGTACGTTCGGCGGATTTACAACCAGGGCAGCTTCAAGACCCACAGGCCCAGTCAGTGCGTGCCGAGGCTGATTTGGGTTGGAGACGCTGGCTAAATGGCCTAATAGAAATTGTAGAGATTAACGGAGATCACCTAACGATGCTCAATCCACCTCAGGTTGGAGGATTGGCGGCGGCGATTAAACAAATCTTTAAGCAAGCCAAGGAAGGAGAAACCGTAGTGGAGCAGAGAACTATATTATGACAATGGAATTATTTTTTTATATTTTATTGGTTATGTCTGGCTTTTTTTTTTGTTTTGTTACCATACATCAAAAAATTTTTTTGTTTTATTCGTTTTTTATACTTTCTGCATATTCTTTAGTTGTGCGATATGCAGGATTTGATATTGATATGAATACCTATGCGAATGCTTTAACTTTTAATGATATGCAGTTATATTATTTAAGGGAGCCAGTATATTGGATTGGCTCTAAATTTATATATCAAGTAATCCCAGAGCCAGAGTTAGTTTTTTTTATATACGATGTTTTATGTATATCAATAGTTCTCTCAGTTTGTAATCGACTTCGTTTACCGAAATATTTTGTTTATTTATGGTTTTGTTTTTTTCCTTGTGTGATGGGAATGCAAAATGTTTTTAGAGCCTGCTCATAATCTTTTGTCGTGTTACACAAAAATTTTCTGATGGAGCGCTGATGAAAGAGCGTACTACTTACCCCAGCGATATTACCCGTGAGCAATTTGAAGCCATCCGTCCGAAGCTAGAGGGCTTCCGGCGTGTGACAAAGCCGAGGATATTGGATTTGTACGATATTTTTTGCGCAATACTATACGTGCTGAAAAGTGGCTGCCAGTGGCGAATGCTGCCAAAGGACTACCCACCCTTCCACACGGTCTACACATACTTCCGCCAATGGGGCGCGAAGCCATTTGCTGACCAGCCTAGCCTGCTGGAAAACCTGTTGCGGGAGCAGGTCGTTGCTGCACGGTTGGCCGATGGTCGCACGGAGAAGACCTCGCTCCTAATTGCCGATGCGCAGAGTGTGAAGAACACGGATACCGCAGAGGAAAAGGGTTACGATGCGGGCAAGAAGGTGTCTGGTATCAAACGTCACATTGCCGTGGATACCAATGGGTTCCCTCATTCTATTGCCATCACCACAGCGAATGTAACTGACCGTCAAGGCGCCTTGCTGGCACTGTCTTGCAGCCCGGAAGACGTATCCGAAGTGAAGATGGTGTTGGTCGATAGCGGCTACACTGGGGAGCCGTTCGCCCAAGGGGTGGCGACGATTATTCCCAACGCTGTCGTGGAAGTAGTCAAACGCAACGAACTCCACTCCTTCGTGGTTCTGCCGAAGCGTTGGATCGTTGAGCGTTCCTTTGGCTGGTTGGAAAAATGCCGCCGCCTTTGGAAGAACTGCGAGCGGCTACTGAACAACAGTCTGCAAATGGTCGATTTGGCTTTTTTATACCTGCTGTTGAAAAGATTATGAGCAGGCTCTTAGGCAATTTATATCTTATCATTTTATTTTGCTATCGTTTTCATATTGTTTACAAGATAAATCAATAGTTAAGAGTGGATTATTTTTAATGATCGCTGGACTTACGCATAACATGGCTTTCTTATTTACGCCAATTATTTTTCTTTTTTGGAAAAATGATTCTCTTAATCCTGGATTGATTTATATTTCTTCATGTGTTTTTATACTTTTTCTTATTCCATTTGCTGCTGAAAGTAAATCGAATAGCGAAACTGGAGTTTTGGCTGCAAATTTATATGTGGCTGTAATTATAGCTATATTAATTGTTTATCTTTTAATAAATAAATTAAAATTAGATTATTTGTTTTCAAAATTATTTTATCTTCAGTTATTTTTTTTATTATTGGGAATAATTTCAATTTTTATTATGGGCGGTGCGCAGGCTAAACGTATTGGTATGGCATGTTTACTATTTCAATTAATCCCAATGGTTATTACTATAGAATTAAAGATAAAATATAGGCCATCTTTTAGATCAATGCTTATGTTTTTTTCAATAATACCAACATTATTATTTAATAGCAGCTTAAGCATGCTTTTAACGGTTAAGTAACGTGAATTCGACGGCTTACGTCGAATTCACCGGCTTCCAGTTGCGTAGCGTAGTGGACTCATCAATATAGGAGTTACGCAGTTGAAAATTGAAAAATTAAGTCATTCTGCACGAAGCGAAGTCGCAGAATTCATCTACATTAAAGATTCTGCATTCTGCGACTGCGCGCAGAATGATACGGACGCTAACGCGCCCTTCGCGCAGAATGACAAAAAATCAATCATTATTCAAGAATCTTGTGCCCTGGACCGGACTCGAACCGGTACGGTTTACACCGGCGGATTTTAAGTCCGCTGCGTCTACCTATTCCGCCACCTGGGCGTTATAAATTGGCTTGTTTTTGTATTAAAAAACCAGCTCATGCCGGTTTATTAATTTTATGGTGGGCGATGCTGGGTTTGAACCAGCGACCCCTGCCGTGTGAAGGCAGTGCTCTCCCGCTGAGCTAATCGCCCATAATTCTATACTTTTTATAATAAAAAAAAATGGATGTCAACACGTTTATACATCTATTATCTTATGAAATAAATGGACAAATTTTAAGAAATGGAAATTAAATAATTTTTCAACTTTCTGAATATTAATATTTTTATGAGTGATGTATCTCTTGGAGAGATGGCGGAGAATAGGTAAGCTCAACTCGTGTACCATCGCCCGGTTCTCCTTCCACTCGTAGTGTCCCTCCCAGGCGACGGGCGCGTTCCTGCATGATCGATAAACCAACATGCTCTCCTGGTAACGGTTGACGATTAGCATTAACTAATCCATTTCCATCATCTTCCACCAAAATGCGATAACCACCATTTTTTTCGCAATGTAACAACAAACGCACGGTACGAGCGCCACTGTGCTTACGAATATTAGTAAGAGCTTCCTGAACGATATGGAGGATCTGCACCTCTTGATCGGGGTTTAGATTGAGCTGGTGGCATTCATTATGAAAAAAAGCAGCAATTTGAGTCTCTCGACGGAAACCTTCCATCATTTCCTCCAGAGCCGGGATGATACCTCGTTCATCCATACGCGCCCGAAAATGGACCAACAATTCGCGCAATTCAGTATGAGCTTCTTCTACGCTGGCGCGGATCTTGCAAATCTCATCGAGCGCACCGGCCTCTCCGACTTTTTGTAAAGTCTCTTCCAGCATCTTGGACTGAAAACGTAGACCTGCTAAGGTTTGGGCCAAGGAGTCGTGAAGCTCGTGAGCGAGCATGGTACGCTCCTGAATAATGGAAAGACGTTTTGACTCCGTATCGAGCCGTGCTTTTTCCACCGCCATGCCAAGATGTTTGCCGATACTGGTCAATAACTCTTTCATGTCCTCGCGTTGATTAGTAAGGCTAGAAGGATCAATGAATAGGTTATAAACCCCTAGCACTCGGTCGCGGTACATCATAGGAACAGCGATAAGTTCAATGGTCTCGACAGGAAGTACCGGACGATTGTTCAGTTTGGCGCAATGGCGAATATCAGACTGACTCTTTAACTCTCCCGAAGTCACCGCACTACCGCACAAGCAGCGTTCGATTGGCACCAAACGCTCGCGCTCGACGATATCAGGATCCAAACCAAAACTTGCAACCAATCGCATGTGATCATCATTACTGACCAAGCGAATCGTTGCCGCTACCGCCCCAACGAGTTCGGTAATTGTTTGTAAAAAACGCGCCAGAAGATCATCCATATCCCGAGCACTGTTAATGCTGGAAGCAATATCATAAAGAATTTGAAGGGAATGAGTCTTTTGGGCGAGACGTTCGGTTTGATTGCGAACTTGATTGTCCATATCCCTGGTGAGCACTTGAAGATCTGCTCCTAACGCATTGATATCCCTAGCTAGTTCAGCAAAATCACCTCGACCGGGGGCGGGGATGCGAGCAGAAAGGTTACCACCACGCATTCGACTCGCCCAGTTACGTAAATGGGCCAGCGGTTCCAGAAGTTGATGATTGACCCGCATTACAATCACCACTGTAGCGATGGCCCCGAGCAGCAACAGCCCTACCTGTGCCATGAACAGCAACGATGATTGACTGCGTACTACTTCTGTGGCTTGATCACTAATTGTATCAATTTCCCGCACCAGGGCGTGGGCAGTTTGGCGCATCTCGGGCAATACTTGAACGTTGGTTTCGGTAAGTTGTGATTGCAGGCTTGTACGATAGACGGTTTGCCAATGTTCTGAGAGATTAAAAAGGGCATATTGTGCCGGAGATGAACGCCAAGGGATTTCTGTTTCATTGATGGTAACCGGCATCCGCAAATCGACGGTAAGTCGTCGGAGCCGACTATCAAATTCGTCTAGGACCGTTCGCAAACGGTGTATATCTGTGGGCGGTGCTGAAAGATCAAGAATATATCGCGCCTGACGCTGTAAATCGCCGATGCCCTGAAATAGAACGGAGTGATAAACTGATTGCTGCATAATCAGCAATCCAACAAAACCCACCATAAGCAGAATGATCCCTAACGCCGCCAATGGTTGCATCAAGGCACGGCTGGCACTACCAGCGTGTTTACCTCCTTTGTGTCGCCATCCATGGGCAGGGGGTGCCATCCATAGGGCGAGCGAACGAATACTTTTAGAGGGAGGATTTGGTTTGATGGACGCCATCGACAGGGTTCTCTAAGGGAGCAATGAACTTTATATCGAAACCCGGCAAAAAATGGCAAAAGCGTATAACAATATTACGCTCCTAACACTATCTAAATTTTTCGATAAAATCGTCGATAGGTTGACCTAGGAGCACAATCTCTCGCTGAAATAACTCCGCATTGCCAAGATTAAGTTCCACCAGGCGTCGCAGATGAGTGATGCTATCAAGGTCAAGGGCGCGACAACGAAGACCGATATTTTTTTCTTCGACATGGACTACCTCAGTTTCCATTGAGATGATCGTTTCAACTTCATCCAGAAATAATTCCAGCTGCATTATCTCACCGTGAATCGGACAAATTACGCTTTCTCCTTGTTCTGAAATGGAAAAAATTTTAGACTCGGGCAATAATTCCACTAAGGCACCTTGCAAACATAAATCAAGCAGTATCACCTCATTAACCTGTCCGGTTTTAATATGGGTCATCCGGGCGCGGGTATCGAAAGGAACCCTGGTAAAACGGCGTCGGTCCGATGAACTGCTCATTGCAATGGTCCCCGGGCACCATCATTCAAGAGTTTTGCAAGTGGTTCAGCTGGGACGTAACCAGGTAAAATTTCTCCACTGTCGGTAACGATGGTGGGGGTGCCGGTAACTCCCATCTGTTCTCCCAACGTCATATGTCGCTGGATGGGATTAGAGCATTCCTTGCGATCCAGCTCCTCGCCATTCTTAGCTTTAGTCAAAGCAGCATTGCGATCCTTGGCGCACCAAGCATCGACTGCTTTTTCATACGATTTGGAATCCTTGCCGGCACGTGGAAACATCAAATAACGAACCTTTATGCCATTTTCGTTATACGATTTAATATCCCGATGAAGTTTTCGACAATAACCACAATCTATATCTGTAAATACAGTAATGGTGTGTTTAGCTGGTTTTTCCGGGGCGAAAATAAACATGTTTTCCTCGCCAAGCGCGTCAAGCGTCTTGCTTCGTGCTTCGTTACGACGCGCAGCGGAGAGATTCTTGTAAGTCTTGGAATCCACAAGGTCTCCAACCAGCATATAACGACCGTCGGCACTGAAGTAGGCAAGATTTGGACCCATAAGTACCTCATACATTCCTGGGATGGGGCTGGCCGTGATGGAGTTGGCTTGAGCGGCACCATGGCCAAGAGTCTTAAGGGTCTCTTGAATCTGGGTAATATCCTGATTCTGATCTGCAACAGCAGCGGGAATGATCCCGAACAGGGAAAACAGCGGAAGCAACGCGACAGCGTATTTATACATGGAATGATCTCCGGGTTGGCGGTACTCGTCAGTGACTACTCGGGATAACTACTCTGAAAAATCAGTATCAACATCTTAAAAAATATTTTACGTATCCTAATTGATTCTTCAGAAAAATAAACCATCTCACGATTAATGAGAGATCAATCGACGCGGAGCGATGCGGCCATCATCGGCGACTTCTCCCACGCCAATAAAAGGAAGAACCTCGCCTTCCTGCGCTCTGCCAGGAGTTTTCCCTCGAATATAAAGACGTACCAAGCCCGAGGTGGGAGCACGAGGCACAAGGACTGGTTGGCCTTGACGAAGATAAAAAGCACTATCGCTGGTTAAAGTGACCGCTGGCCACTGGCCGAGGGCGCTGTCCATGGAGAGAAGTAACGCATCCAGCGCGGCTTCGCCCTCTTGTTCCGCAGTCCGTAAGCGTTCCATCGTTATAGTGGCATCCGGGTTGGTGAATGGCCCGACCGCTAGGCGACGCAGCTCTTTTACATGGGCACCTACTCCTAAAACTTCGCCTATGTCCTCGGCTAAGGTACGAATATAAGTCCCCTTGGAACAGTGGATACGCACCACGCAACGGTCTCCTTCCAAGGCAAGGAGAGTGAAATCATGGATGGTTACGGTACGGGGCGCACGCTCAATGGTTAGGCCCTGATGAGCCAGAGTATAAAGAGGCCGTCCTTGGATTTTGATGGCCGAGTGCATGGGAGGAATTTGTTCAATTTGGCCTGTGTAACGAGCAAGCGCAGCGCGAACTTCTTCTATGTCCAACACTCCAACGGGTCGCGTTTTTAAAACTTTGCCGTGAGCATCTCCGGTATTAGTAGTTGCTCCAAGCTGAAATTCGGCCCAATAACGTTTATCAGCATCCAGTAAAAAACCAGAAATTTTGGTCGCTTCCCCCAGACACAGTGGCAACATCCCCGAGGCTAATGGATCGAGGCTACCGGTATGGCCAGCTTTACGCGCCCGATAGAGGCGCTTGACATCTTGTAACGCTGCATTGGAGGTGATGCCGATTGGTTTATCGAGCAGTAAAATGCCATCGACATCGCGTCCCCGATAATTCTGGCGCTTCATAAATTAGCAATCCTTTCTGAGTCGTGGTTGTTGCAAGTCTCATCCTCGTGGAAACAACGATCGGCGGCGAGCGCGGCATCAATCAATGCGCCAATTTTAATCCCGCGCTCCACGGAAGCATCATGGACAAACTGAAGTATTGGGACGGTTCTGGCTCGAAGACGGGTGGCCAAGGCGCTACGCAGGAATCCAGTTGCATTTTGTAAAGCACGCAACGAATCATGAATAGCATCATTATTCCCCATGACGGTGACATAAATTTTGGCGTGAGCCAAATTACGAGCCATCCTGACTGCAGTGATGGTTACCATTCCTACTCGTGGATCCTTAACCTCGCGTTCTAAAAGTTCTGCGAGTTCGCGTTGAATCTGATCACCAATACGGGTGGACCGGTTGAATTCCTTGGGCATGGGCGTTTCGTCGATTAGATAGTTTTAACCAGTTCACTAAATTTTCAATTCAGGCAGTCATCCAGCAGCCATTGCAAAACCGCTAATACTCCATTCGGATTGGAAAAGGTTAAAGGAATGTAATCAGGATCAATCATTAAACTTTTTACTTCCAGCTTCAAGAAACACCAGGTATAAGCGTTGGTGACACAACCATAAATCGTCTTTCTTGAGATGCCTTTTCTCTCATTAAAAATCAATGCTGCATGCATCTCTGCTCCACATTGTCCCAACCCGTACTCAATATCTCCCTTTTTAGCCTCGACTAAAAAAATAATTGGAGCTTCAATAGTCAATTTTTCTGGTACCGCCGAAAAAATATAATCACAATAGCCAATTAATCCGTTTTTTCTGTCAACATTGAATTCGTATCCAGAAAAATAGCTGAATCTATTGTAATTTTTTCTACGCAGTTCTTTCAATACCGGTAAAATGATAAATTCTGATTTTGCCTTTTCAGTAGCCAGGGGTTCTCGCCTGGCCTCGGATAAATCCTCCATTAAACGAGAGCTTGCTTGAAAACTTGGTAAATTAGCTGCCCAAATAAACTCATGATTAAAATTCTTGATGGCAAATTTATCCTCTAAATCCTTGAGAGTAAACTTGTTATACGCCATGCAGCAACTCCGTATACAGCTAGAGGGAACGTTGTACCTGAACGCGTTCATAAACTTCGATCTGGTCACCCGCACGGACATCGCTATAGTTGCGTACCCCGATACCACACTCAAATCCAGATCGGACCTCGGTCACGTCATCCTTGAAACGCCGTAGCGACTCCAACTCACCCTGGAAGATAACGACATTGTCGCGCAATACCCGAATGGGATTGTGACGCTTGACGACACCATCCATCACAACGCACCCGGCGATAGCACCAAACTTGGGTGAGCGGAAAACATCGCGAACTTCAGCCAGACCGATAATCTCCTCCTTGTATTCCGGGGCCAGCATCCCGAGGATGGCTTTTTTGACATCATCAATAGCGTCATAGATCACACTATAATAGTGAGTATCCACTTCTTCCTCGGCGATGAGACGTCTGGCTGCGCTGTCGGCACGCACGTTAAACCCGATGAGAATCGCCCCCGAGGCCACCGCCAAATTGACATCAGACTCGGTGATACCACCCACGCCGGATGCGATTACTTTAACCCGTGCGCCTTCGCTGGAAAGTTTGCTCAGGGCATCGCCAAGCGCCTCAGCGGAGCCTTGCACATCGGCCTTGATAACAATATTGAGTTGTTGACTCTCGCCATCTTCCAACTGCGCGAAAACATTTTCCAGCGATACCTTGCCTTGACGGGCAAGCTTGACTTCACGGAATTTACCTTGTCTAAATAAAGCAATTTCCCGCGCCTTACGTTCATCGGGTACTACTACCGCTGCATCACCGGCGTTAGGCGGAGCTGAAAGCCCTAGAACTACCACGGGCATTGATGGCCCCGCTTCTTCTACCTGACGTCCCGCCTCGTCTAGTAACGCACGTACACGGCCATACTCCTGACCGGTAAGCAAGATATCGCCCTTGCGCAAAGTGCCATCCTGGATCAACAAAGTAGCTACCGGTCCGCGCCCTTTGTCGAGGGCTGACTCAATAACGACGCCCGTGGCACGCTGATCGCGCGTGGCATGCAGTTCCAAAACTTCGGCCTGAACCAAAATCGAATCAAGTAGGGCATCAATACCTTGACCAGTCTTGGCCGAAACATTAACAAAGATGCTTTCGCCTCCCCATTCTTCTGGCAAAACTCGATGTTGAACCAATTCATTGCGAACACGTTCTGGGTCAGCGGCAGCCTTGTCGATTTTGTTGACTGCCACCACCATTGGTACTTCAGCGGCCTGTGCGTGTTGAATGGCTTCCATGGTCTGAGGCATCACCCCATCGTCGGCGGCTACCACCAAAACCACAATATCGGTCACCTTAGCGCCACGAGCACGCATGGCAGTAAATGCTGCGTGACCGGGAGTGTCCAAAAAGGTAATCATGCCCTTGGGAGTTTCGACATGATAGGCACCGATGTGCTGCGTGATCCCTCCTGCTTCGCCAGCAGCCACTTTTGTACGACGAATGTAGTCCAACAGCGATGTTTTACCATGGTCAACATGCCCCATGATGGTGACCACCGGTGGCCGCCCTCCACGAACACCTTCACCTTGCTGATTAGCCTCCAGCGCCTCTTCTAAGGCGTTTTCCCGTAATAATTTCGACTTGTGGCCCATCTCCTCGACGACAATGGCCGCCGTTTCCTGATCAAGAACTTGATTGATGGTCACCATGGTTCCCATTTTCATCAGTGCCTTGATTACCTCAGTGGCCTTCACTGACATCTTATTGGCCAATTCCGCAACACTTAAGGTTTCGGGGAGGCTTACCTCCCTGACCACTGGACCCACGGGTTTTTGAAAGCCTTGCTGTGCCTGAAGAGTACCGAGGACAGTAGTTAATGCCGGACGTTTCTTGCGTCGTGTTCCCTTGCTCGAAAATTCCTCACGGCCACTGAATAAATCACGATCGTCATCCCGTGAGTCCGATGGGCCACCGCGACGCCGCGCAGAACGGCCTACGTCGCGTCCACTGCGTCCCTCTAATACTCCTTGACGTACGGCACTTGAGGGATGACCAGCAGCACCCCGCTCGCCACCAGAACGCACGGAAGATCGCTCCCCGGTGCGCGTGGCGGAACGGTCTCCCGAACGAGCAGCAGCAGGACGATCACCTGAACGCGGCACGGAACGCTCGCCAGAGCGATCCCCAGCGGGACGCTCCCCAGAGCGCTGCCCAGAACGCTCCCCAGCGGGGCGATCCCCAGAGCGAGCAGCAACGGGTCGATCCCCAAAGCGCTGCCCGGAGCGATCCCCAGCGGGGCGATCCCCAGAGCGAGCAGCAACGGGTCGATCCCCAGAGCGCTGCCCAGAACGCTCCCCAGCGGGACGCTCCCCAGAGCGCTGCCCAGCGGGGCGATCCCCAGAACGCTCCCCAGCGGGACGCTCCCCAGAGCGCTGCCCAGAACGCTCCCCAGCGGGGCGATCCCCAGAGCGAGCAGCAGCGGGTCGATCCCCAGAGCGCTGCCCAGAACGCTCCCCAGCGGGACGATCCCCAGAGCGAGCAGCAGCGGGTCGATCCCCAGAGCGCTGCCCAGAACGCTCCCCAGCGGGACGATCCCCAGAGCGAGCAGCAGCGGGTCGATCCCCCGTACGTTGTTCTCCCGTGCGCGTTGAGGGAGAACGTTCTCCTGAACGTGACGCAGAGCGTTCGCCAGCAGCTGCTGACGACCGAAAGGATCGCCCTATTTCACCAGAGCGAATCTCGCTTCCCTCCGTAGAGCGCTCTCCCTCACCAGTTCTTACCGCGCCACGGTTACCCGTTTTTTCGGAGGAGCGACGGGTTATGGATTGGTCAGCACGAACTGGCTGCGTTGTTGAAGTAGGAGAAGATATCTCCTCCTTTGCATAAGAAGGAATATTGCAATCCTTCGAAACTTCCACGAGAGGTATGATAGAAGCCTTAGAATGAATCAATTCCGTACTGGAACCAGTAACTTGATTAGGTATTGGTGTTTCCACAACAAAATTTGGTGAAAAGACAGATTCTAGCTGTGGTTCCAGAATGGTTGGCGGTACAGGTTGTTCCTCGAAGCGTTCCTTTTGCAACGACCGTTCCCCTTCCTCGATTAACTTGGGATCGACCGTTTTCTTAACCTGAGGCGCGTCCTCTTCCACATCGCAGCGTGGAACAGGCTCTTCTGGCAATTGAATAATTATTTCCTCAACGTGACGCTGCGCTTCCTCGTCGGTGGTTGAACGCGCTGTTTCTCCATCATCAGGGCCGCGTTTGATGTAAGTACGCTTTTTACGTACCTCAACGCTCACGGTCTTAGCTTTACCTTGAGCGCCAGTCGTGCGAATCTCACTCACCGTTTTACGCTTGAGGGTAATTTTCTGTGGCCCGACCGTTCCTGCTACCTCACCGTGACTACGACGCAGGTAAGCAAGAAGCTGGATTTTTTCTTGCTCGGTAATGGTCTCGTCATGGGTCTTTTTGGCAAGACCCGCTTCTCCGAGCTGTACCAACAGACGTTCCGCCGGGATACTAAGTACTTCAGCAAATTGTTTTACGGTTACTTCCGCCATCTCTCACTCACTCCCGTCCCGGCCTCAGGCCTGGTCCTGCTTGGCGAACCAAGGCACGCGCGCGGTCATAATTAAATTTGCCGCTCGTGCCCGATCCACGTTTTCGATGTCCGTCAGGTCATCCACTGCTAATTCAGCTAACTCTTCCATAGTTTTTATCCCGCGCGCCGTCAATGCTTCGACAAGAGGCGGATCCATTCCTTGCATAGCTAATAGATCTGAGGAAGGTTCAGGCTCAATGTGCTCTTCGCTGGCAATTGCGCGTGTCAACAGAATATCCCGCGCCCGATTGCGCAAATCATCAACCAGCTGTTGCTCCATACCTTCGATCTGCAGCATTTCATGGGCAGGGACATAGGCTACTTCTTCTAAAGTTGAAAAACCTTCCTGAACCAATACCGTGGCTAAATCTTCGTCGATTTCCAGGGTATCCATAAACAGGCACTGGAGATTCTTGGTTTCTTTTTCATTCTTTTCAACCGCCTGAGTTTCAGTCATGACATTGAGTTCCCAGCCGGTCAGCTGGCTTGCCAAACGCACATTTTGACCATTACGACCGATTGCTTGGGCCAATTGGGCCTCGGGTACCGCAACATCCATGGAATGGGAATCCTCGTCTACCATAATCGAGGTCACCTCTGCGGGCGACATGGCCTTAATCACGAATTGAGCAGGGTTAGGATCCCAAGGAATGATGTCAATACGTTCTCCAGTCAATTCATTGGATACCGCCTGAACCCGTGAACCACGCATTCCCACGCAAGCTCCTACTGAATCAACACGGGATTCGCGGGAATGAACCGCAATTTTGGCTCGTAGTCCTGGATCACGAGCGGCACCCATGATTTCGATGAGACCCTCTCCCGCCTCGGGAACTTCAAGTTTGAATAGCTCGATAAGTAACTCAGGAGCGGTACGACTCACAAAAAGCTGTGGGCCACGGGTATCGGAACGTACCTCCTTGAGGTAGCCGCGCACGCGATCACCATTGCGGATTGCTTCACGAGGAATCAGATCAGAACGATCAATAAATGCTTCGGTATTACCACCGAGATCCAAAATTACACCATTACGGTCAACTCGCTTGACCACTCCGGTAACAAGCTGACCGACGCGGCGTTGATAACTTTCAAACAATTGCGCACGTTCCGCCTCCCGTACTTTTTGCACAATCACCTGTTTGGCGGCTTGGGCACCAATGCGCCCAAACGGTACCGACTCCATGGGTTCTTCCACGTATCCCCGCACTTCTACAGTGGGATCGCGGTCGCGGGCAAGAGATAAACGCATCTGAATCGCTGGATTATCGAGTTGTTCCGTATCGGACACCACCAGCCAACGCCTGAAAGTATTATAATCGCCAGTATTGCGATCAATGGCAACGCGGACATCAATATCAGCGATCTTCCCTTTTTTGGTAGCCATCGCAAGCGCGGACTCCACCGCCTGAAAAATCGCATCCTTGGCAATCCCCTTTTCGTTGCAAACCGCTTCAACGACTAGCAGTATATCTTTGTTCATAGATTTTACCTCTTGGGTTGGTAGATCTCTGGAATTAAATTAGCTTTCTCGATACGTTCCAGAGGCACCACCAACTCATGACCCTGCTCCTCCACCACGATATACGCGCCCAGCGTACCTTTAAGCAATCCCGTGACCTTACTCCGTCCTGATATCGATACCGCGTCGTGTTCACTTTTTTCCGTCATAATGGAACCTGTGGGTTGCGGAAAAAGCTTCACATGCACTTTATGTCCAATAAACCGTTCAAAGTCCTGAATTTCGAATAAAGGACGATCTAGGCCAGGCGAAGAGATCTCCAAGGTATATGGCCCAGGAATCGGATCTTCCACCTCCAGAACGCCGCTCACTTGATGACTCAGCCGACCACAGTCATCCACAGTTACCCCTGTGGGCTTGTCAATATAAAGACGTAAAACGCGACGCCGTCCCTGACCGATATACTCCATTCCCACTAGTTCGTAACCCATGGCTATCACTAGTGGTTCCAATAATTGTTTCAATCGTGATGGCGCTTTGACCACGCCGGTGCTCCTCGCCGGATGACACACCTGATAATGTATTTAACCTATTAAAATTAAATATAAAGATTAAAATAAAAAGTGGGCGCAAGGCCCACTTCCGATAAAAAAATACCCCGAAATCGGGGTTTTTTGGAACCAGCTTGCGCACGGCACCTTACCCGGCCGTCTCACGCATAAGACTGACCTACCAATACTTTATCCCCTCTGGCCAAGAGCTGCAAGGGCGTATTGGCAACAATAATAACTCAAGTTGCTACCCATTTCACACTAAATTTTCATGAGAATAGTTAACCCAAATTGCCACCTATGCAACTGAAACCGCATTCCACCATGCTGCATTGAGACAGAAACCTTAATAAGCACGGATAGGTGGCAACGTGGGTTTGACTTGATTTATGGCGTTACGGAATAAGCCTTGGTTAACTGGTTGTTAACCTCGTTGGATTCCATAGTCTGACAATAACTATCCGCGAAGACACGCAAAATTTTGTTACCAGCCGCTCCAGCAGAAAGACCGGTGACAGTGAAAGTTACTGTCGCTCCTGCAGGTAACGTACCCACGATGGTATAGGCGTTTCCATCTGCAGGGCAGGTTCGAGCAGTGGATTGATTAGACCAGACATCAACATAACCAACGTAACCAGCAATTTTTCCTTGATTTTTTAAGGTGACGATAGCATCAAAAGTAGTCCTGGTTTTAGGTATAGCAGGATTAAGCGTAACATCGGTTACTACAAAGTCAGGACCATTTACAGTATATGCTAATGTACGTTGATTATTAGTCTCGCTGGATTCCACTGTTTGGCAACCACTATCCACAAAAGCGCGCAATGTTTTTGCACCAGCGGAGCCTGCGGTAAGGTCGGAGATGGTGAAGGTTTTACTCGCACCAGCCGCCAAGGTACCCACGATAATAAAGCCATCGCCATCCGCAGAGCAAGTTTGAGCAGTAGGTTGATGAACCCAAACATCCAGATAGCCACCATTCCCAGCAGCCGTTCCCTGGTTCTTTACCGTTACAAGGGCACTAAAGGTACCTCTGCTGGTGGGATTGACTGGGTTGAGCGTAACTTTGGTCACCACGAAATCGCTGTTAGTGGTAGCGGGATTAACCACCTGAGTCAATGTGCCGTTACTTGCGAGATAGTGATTGTCACCGCTGTATTTGGCAGTCACAGTATGATTACCAACAGTGAGGGTTGTTGTGGTATAAGTAGCTTGACCATTTATCAAGCTAACCAGTGTTGTAGCAGTTCCATCAATAGTGAATGTGACCTCACCAGTAGGAATAGGCAATTGAGGGGTCACTTTAGCCATAAAAGTAACGCTCTGACCCACAGTCGAAGGATTAGCGGTAGAACTTAAAATGGCCGCTGATGTAACAGGAAGGGGGGGAACAGTGATATCCCTGCTAATATCCCGGCTTGGTAAATTCGTACCCATAACATTCACAGAGTAATTAAGATTACCCGTTGCTGTTCCTGTAGCACGCACGTTCCATGTAACTTGAGCCGTATCACCGGCTGCTACCGTAGCAATCGTCTGTTGCAAACTGTCTGATTCGAGTACAAGACCGGCGGGTAGGGTCAGGGTCGTTTTGATGTTGGTAATATCAATCGAGCCATCGTTGGCTACATAAACGGTAATCGGAAATGGATTGGGACTATAATTGCCGTTTACAATGCTTAACTCCGATGGTGCGCTCATACCGATCCCTATATCATCTACATTTGGTATGACCGATAACTCACCAACGCCATAATACGTAGTGCGTGTAAGAGATTGACCAGGCTGAAGCGTTACTGGATTCCAATAAATACCTACAGCACTATCACCGGTTACCTCTGCAAGTGGATCCAAGGTTAAGTCCCACGGGGTATATTTTATATTCCACCAATTAGCAAAAACAATCCGGTCTGGGCGTGAACCAGAATCCATAAGCGTGCCCCTTGCTTTTGTGCTATTTGGATCTGTCAAATTCTCAAAAGCCTCCCAATAAATTGGTACATCTGTGCCAATATAATCTTTTTCCGTTGTAATCTCGCCAATGTTAGGTACCCTAAAAGGAGCTCCGTCATTGCTACCCAGCATGGTATCCAGCATGACACGGATGCCTACGCTGTGCGCATCTGTACCCATGTTGTTCAGGATATAGGAGATCTTTAATGTGTCAGCGTTACCTGAACTACCGTTGACAAGCTGTAATTTTTGGGTGACTCTCAAATCTCCTATATCCCATACACCCTGATTAGTAGTGCTATTAATATTATACGGAGCAGTTACTTGGGTACCAAACAAAGCACTCCGAAAATTCCAATAATCAACGTTGTCAACCCTAATCGTCGTAGCTGACGACCACGGCCCCGAAAGGTTATGGCCATAAAGCAGGATGGGGCCATTTGGTATTCCACAGGTAAAATTGCCATTCTCGGCAACCGCAACTTCCAGATAAGTGTTCGTCGGGCCTGTGAGTCTTGCAACGCTTGGAACGAAAAATCCCTGAGTTTTTTTATCTTTGTCTTTGTTAGATAAAGAATCAGGGAGTGAATTCGCAGTTAATGAGACAAAAAACAACAACAATATGCATGCACTGAATAGTTTTTTCATACAAATTCGGCGCAGAAACCCTGGCTTTAACCATGGGGAGTAAGCGTCGTCCTCCTGTTTTTTCTTGAAGTTGAAGTGAAGTTTGCTGGTCTTTCCCGGCTGTCAGCCCTTACAGGCATGGTGACACACACCTTGCGGTGTGGTTCCCTTCGCCAATGTTGCAGCGCAGCTTCGGTTCTTGCGAACCTTGCGACAAACCGTTTCGCCCTACCCATAAGGTTGTCTGCATCTGCTGCTTTTAGAGCTACGAACTGAGGAATCATTCGTAGGTGAGTCTTGTGCTTTGTTGCAACGTAGTCCGATGTTTTGGATTTAGGCTGGTAAATCAGGCTTTATTCAATTAAAACACCTGGCTTTAGCCTTGGGGTGATTGACAAGTATATCCAAAATTTATCGATGTAAATAGGGTGTTTTTTTGATTTTCCATTATGCAAATCCATTTTAACCGTATTGGATGGTAGTCATCACAAGGTACCGATAGCTAAGTTGAGCAAAGATGGAAAAAAGGATAAAATGGATTGCCTGAAAAATCTAATGCAGGATTAGGAAACAATCGGTTTTACAATTTTTCACCATAATTTTAGAAAAATACTCGTCAACTACCTCGCCCTAAAGGGCGAGATTTCTCGGAGACACTGATGAAACGTTTATTGTTGATTTTTATTCTGGCCTCCAGCGTCACCCTGCCGATGACCGCCGATGCAGGCTTAATCCGTGACGCAGGACGCTCCTGTGTCTTTGGCGCGGCCCTCCTTGCTACTACCACATATCTTGGTCTGACTCCGGGGGTATTAAGCACGGGTCCAATAACCATACCTTTCTCTTTTCAGTCGGTAACTGCATCTAACGCGGTAGTGGGTTGCGGTGTCACCGCTGCCGCCTCGACTGCTGCTTCCGTATTTACCTGGCTTTACGATTCACTCTTCTGAAAAAGTGTCCGTTGCGTTTCCCTTGGCCGCTCGCCGCTTGATCCTGAACGGGCGTGTCCAAGGAGTAGGTTTTCGTCCATTTGTTTATCGCTTGGCCATGGAATATCAACTTGTGGGCTGGGTGATGAATCGCGTTGGATGGGTTGAGATTCACGCCCAAGGCGTGATGGCCGCTCTGGATGGTTTCGAAGTTGACCTAATCAAACGCGCCCCACCCTTGGCCCGTCCCACCATTCAATCTTGGCGAGCGCTTGATTGCGAGAATTTTGGCGAATTTTTCATTCGTGCCAGCATTGCGGACGATTGCACTCAGATCCATGTCCCGCCCGACTATTTTGCTTGTAACGAATGTGTAACCGAGCTATTTGATCCTACTGACCGTCGCTATCGCTATCCCTTCATCAATTGTACGCAATGTGGACCACGTTACACCCTTATTGAACGCCTACCCTACGACCGCCCTTATACCACGATGGCGGATTTCGCGCTTTGTCCGGCTTGCCATGCGCAGTATCAAGACCCCAAAGATCGCCGTTTTCATGCTCAACCCCTTGCTTGCCCAGTGTGCGGGCCGCGTTTGCGTTTTCATGCCATTGGCCAGCCACCACGCGATGATGATGGTTCGGAACTATCCCTGGCCGCCTGTCTAAACGCCCTGCGCGCCGGCAAAATAGTAGCGATCAAGGGAATTGGTGGCTACCATCTTACCTGCGATGCCACGAACCAATCGGCCGTAACTCGATTGCGCGATCGTAAGCTGCGGCCACATAAACCGTTGGCAGTAATGATTCCGCAAACTGGTGACGATGGCTTGGACGAAGCGCGGCGTTACGCAGATCCGCACCCCAACGAACTGGCGCTACTCATCGATCCATCGCGCCCTATCGTTTTAATGCGCAAGGCCTGCACGGATTCTTTACGCTTGGCCGCTGGAATCGCTCCTGGACTAACAGAGATAGGGTTAATGCTGCCTTATAGTCCACTTCATCATCTATTGCTGCGTGAATTGGATCGCCCCATGGTTGCAACTTCGGCCAATCTGGCGGGCGAACCGATCTTAACCGCAGAGTTAGATGTGGAAACTCGTCTTGGACAGGTCGCAGAAGCTTTTCTACATCATGATCGTCCAATTCGCCGCCCGGCCGACGATGCGGTCTGGCACCTAGTCGCGGGGAAAATGCGTCCTCTCCGATTAGGCAGGGGCGGCGCTCCGCTCGAACTCCATCTACCTTTTCGGCTAGACGCGCCGTTGCTGGCGGTGGGCGCACAACTTAAAACTACTTTAGCCCTGGCTTGGGACGAGCGCGTAGTAATCTCTCCACATATTGGCGACTTGGGAACACCGCGCGCTCAAGCGGTATTCGAGCAACAAATCAACGACCTTCAGGAACTTTATGGTGTCCGGGCGACACGTATCGTCCATGACGCCCATCCCGATTACAGCAATACCCGCTGGGCACGACGCACGGCGCTACCCATAATCCAGGTATATCATCATCATGCCCATGCCGGTGCCGTGGCGGGCGAGATGATCCTTGCGGACGATAATTTGGATCGGAACGCTGCCCCTGTGCTGGTTTTTACCTGGGATGGTACTGGCCTGGGTCCGGATCGAACCCTCTGGGGCGGCGAAGCTCTATTGGGTCGTCCAGGGAATTGGCGTCGCGTTGCAACGCTGCGTCCTTTTCGTCTGATCGGTGGCGAACGAGTCAGTCGCGAACCTTGGCGTGCCGCAGCGGCGCTGGCTTGGGAGATTGGCGCGCCCTGGACGTTCATTCGCCCAAATGATGATAATGATGATGGCGTATACCCGTCTCAAGGAGAATTATTGATTCGCCATGCCTGGGAACACGGCCTAAATTGCCTTCAGACGAGTGCCGTCGGACGAATTTTCGACGCTGCCGCAGCCTTGATTGGGGTTCTTGGCCATGCCAGTTTTGAGGGTCAAGGTCCGATGTACCTGGAGGCTTCATGCGACGAACCTGGTCACGCCGTGGTTTTGCCATTGAGTAAGAGTGACGGAATATGGGTGACCGATTGGGCACCCTTGGTTGCGCATTTACAAGACATTCAAGTTACGTCTGCCCAACGCGCCGCCGATCTTCACGCCACCCTTGCCCGTGCATTGCTGGAGCAAGCCTTACGCATACGTGCTGAACATGGGGTGAACAAAATTGGACTCGGCGGCGGGGTTTTTCAAAATCGAGTATTGACTGAAGCGGTAGTAAAATTACTCGGAGAACAAGATTTTTCAATTATTATCCCTGAGCAGCTGCCGGTGAACGATGCTGCCATATCTTTTGGGCAAATAATCGAAGTCACTGCCAAAAATAACTGAATGCTTCGGCCATGATGCGCACTCGATACACTATAGTGTACATTATTTAATATTAGATTCTAGCTCCCACTACCACGGTAACCAAGCGTGCGGGATTTATTCGACGCTGGAAGGCATCACGGATTTTTTCCACGGTGACAGCTTCCACGTTGGCCTTGAAACGATCTAAATAATCTAAGGGATGATTATAGAATCCGATCATGGCCAAATATTCGACAACTTTGTGATTGCTATCAAGACGCAAGGCAAAACCACCAGTAATATTTTGTTGAGCTTTGAGCAATTCATCCTGGCTAGGCCCATCCCGCATGAATTTCTCTAAAATTTGTTGCAAGACTTGACGAGCTTCTCCTGCCTTATCGTTACGAGTTTGAAGCCCCATGACAAAGGGACCCTTAACGCGCATCGGTAGCAATTCGCTATACGCAGAATAAGATAGTCCACGCTTTTCACGAATTTCTTCAGATATTCGAGATACCAACCCACTCCCACCTAGAATATGATTTCCCAAATAAAGTGGGAAATAATCCGGATCTGAGCGTTGAATCAAGGGTTGGCCAGAAAGAATATGCGTCTGCGCCGTGGGAAAAAAAATGGGTTCAATTGCCACAGTTGACGTAAGCTCTTGTGCCGGAAGTAAGGGTGATGGTATCTCTCCCGCAGGTAGTTTCCCCATCACTCGTGTTACTAACGCTTCGGCTCCTGCACGGTCGAGGTCACCCACGAGAGCAATCACTGCATTATGTCCGACGTAATAGCGACGGTGAAAATTAATAATATCTTCCCGAGTAAGGCCCGCTACACTTGCCTCGGTACCCAGCATGGGGTGAGCGTAGGGATGATCGCCATAAATCGCCTGATAAAAAGCTTTGCTCGCCACGGTTGCCGGTGATTGTTTTTCCTCTTCAAGCGCGGTCAGAGTGTGGGAACGCTCCCGTTCATAGGCATCTGTCGGAAAAGTCGGATAAGTAATAATTTCTGCCAGAAGGTCCGCAGCCGAATTGAGAATATTCTGCCGTACAAGACTACGCAAACCCACTAAAGCCATGTCGCGTAACGAATCGTTATAAAGTCGGGTACCGAGACTCGCCAGTTTTTCGGCGAGGGCATCTGCGTTCCATTCACCCGCGCCTTGGTCAATGAGGCTATTGGTGAGTGAGGCAATACCAGGGTGGGTGCCGTCGCGGGCGCTGCCTGCGTCGAACACCACGCGAAGATCCACCATCGGCAGTTCGTGAGCTTCGACGAAGTAGACCCTTGTCCCATTATTCATTCGCCAATACTGGATGCGAGGAGCGGCTGCCGCCGGAACAGGAAAATTACACAAAAATAACAGCATGATGATTCCCAACAGACCCCAACGGATACGGGTTAGAAGAAAATCAGTCAACATGTGTATCCCCGCCCTTGGCTTCATGATCGGCCTGCACCTGCAAAAGGTGGGTGACACATTCCTTAAGATCATCATACTCAGGAATACCGGTTCCATACTGAGAGCGAACCCGATAAAAAAACAAACTCCGAAAACGATCAATGTTTGTTTTAAAAATCAAGAAATTAGCCTTGCGTCCCTCCCAATAAAGACCGGAACATTGCGTAAGTTCCTGATCTTCTTGGTACAATCTTATTTCAGTCGTTACCGGCTGAATTTCTGTCGACACACCATAGCGCCGATCAACAATCTCCTGAACAAGCTGTAATTCAGCATCACTAAATTCGACTATTTTGTTCATGAAATATTGGTTACTTAAATTTAATGGTTATGAATTAATAAATTATTCTAAATAATAATTTTTTATGTTAAAAATAGCTTCAGAAATCACCCACGGCGGCAGCACGCATAATCTCTTGGATGACCCCCCATACCCGTAGCGCTTCTTTACGTAATTCTCCGGGTAACGGCTTACCACCATGGATCATAAGATCGAGCCGCATAGTATAAAGCCACAACTTGCCATTTTTATCCTGGACCACACTGATGCGGCAGGGCATGAACGCCGTATAGGCATCATTGTAGTCAGCCATCATTTTGCCAACCCGGGCATCACAAAATGAGAGAAATTCAATATGACGGTACGGCTTGCCGGTAATGGCTTCCACCTGTTTATAGAATGGTGCCTCACCAACAAACAAAAAATTGCGGCTGTTTGCCAGACTTTTGAGGGATTCCTTTACCTCATCAATAGAAATACCCTCTTTAACCGGTACGGCTAAAACCATCGCACTTCCTGGATCTCGCGTGACAAGAAGAGTTTTAGCGAAATCCGTATATGCGGGTATTACCCCAGCATCGAATTCGGATAATAATTCATTGGCCTTCAGATAGACTGCTGCACCTAAAATAACGACGATTAATCCAATGATCGTTAAAATGTTTTTGATAAATTGCATTATTTTCTCTCCTAAACCGATGGTCGATGACCGAATAATTGTGTTATTGATTTGTTTGTGTTTCAATTCGCGCCCCAGCGTGAAGAGCGTTATTTTAGTATGCGAATTCAGAGCGTTACTTGTTCAGTCTTTAAAATAGTCTCATCTAAAAATATAGACATAATTTCCATGGATATGTGACCACAAGATATACTTAAGGTTCAGCCTTAGCTCTGAGTTCGCATTAGTTACGATCAGTAAGCGACTTTAAGTTTTTACTGCCTATACCCTTCATTTCGTTGCAACGTAGCCCGATTTCTCGGACTCAGGCTGGTAAACCAAGCTTTATCCATAAAGCCCCGGCTTTAGCCGTGGGGGTGATTTACAAGGAGAATACCTCATACAAAATTGTTTGAATGTAAGTAAAAACACCATCTAATACTAGTATAATCCACTATCCATATAAGTTAAAATATTTATTTTCTGAGCTGGTTTCCCTAATATATACATTTAATTAATTAGAAAATCATGGCTTGGATTTTTTATTTATAGGTGATATTTTCAAGACTCACCCATCTCGTGGACGAGGGTGCGGTGCATCGCCTTACAATTAATGTCAACTATTAATTTTCGACTTTATTCATCATTGAAGGAGACGAGAGGTGTATCAAACAATCAACGCCACTCTTCTAGCAGCCTTGGTGCTTGGCGTATCCACGCCAGTCCTAGCTGAACAGCAAACTCCCACGGGAGCCATGCTGGCTAATAATTGCACTGGTTGCCATGGCAGCGACGGCGTAAGTAATGGCCCCTCCATTCCTAGTATTGGAGGATTGAATGAAGAGTATTTCGTAGGGATTATGAATGCCTATAAGGATGGAACTGCTTATTCCACTATTATGGGTAGACTTGTCAAGGGTTATTCTGAGGACGAAATTAAGGCAATGGCTAATTTTTACGCCAAAAAATCGTTTGTTGATGCCATCCAAAAGTCTAACACCAACCTAGCGAAAACAGGAAAGGATCTTCACGAAAAATATTGCGAGACCTGTCATGAAAAAGGGGGTGCTGACAGTAGCGAATCGGGTATTTTAGCGGGCCAATGGATACCGTATCTCCAATGGACGATTGCCGATTTTAAAAATGGCAAGCGCACAGTAGATAAAAAAATGTTGAAAAAGCTCGAACAGATGTTCTCCCAAAAGGGAGATGAAGGGATCGATGCTTTAATCAACTATTACGCCGCCCAAAAGAAATAAACCCTCGGAGACGGATACGATGAATCTCTCACGCAGAAATCTTCTTAAAGCGACCGGCGTCCTTGGCACTGCGGGTCTGTTTGGATTTCCCTATCTTGTTCTCGGCAATACTGATAAAAAAGTAGTCGTGGTTGGCGGTGGAACTGCCGGAGCTACTGCTGCGAAATATATCCGGCTGCTGGATCCTAACGTTGAAGTAACTCTCATTGAAGCAAACAAGGATCACTATACTTGTTATCTTAGCAATGAAGTATTGAGCGGTGATCGTGATCTGGAATCACTGCATTTCAGTTATGCGGGTTTAGCAAAGCATGGTGTCAATGTGGTCTATGACTTGGTTACCGCCATTGATTCCAATAAAAAAATGGTTAAGACTGCTGGTGGCAAAGAATTGGCCTTTGATCGCTGTGTTGTCGCACCCGGCGTTGATTTCAAGTGGGGTGCCATTCAGGGTTACGACGAAAAGGCGGCTGAAATCATTCCTCATGCCTGGAAGGCAGGTCCACAAACGGTGCTACTACGCAAGCAGATCGAGTCCATGTCGGACGGCGGTGTGGTAGTCATTACATCACCGCCTAGTCCTTATCGCTGTCCACCAGGGCCTTACGAGCGCGCTTCTCAAATTGCCCATTATTTGAAAAAACACAAGCCAAAATCCAAAGTTATTATCCTTGATGCCAAGTCCACCGGCGCAGGACCAAAGCAGCCTTTATTCGAGGATGGATGGAAAAAGCTCTATAACGGAATGATCGAATGGCTGCCAGGTCCAGAAAACGAAGTGAAATCGTTACAGGTTGAAAAAAAGATTGCTGTAACCGATTTTGGTGATGAAATCAAGGCCAGTGTTTTAAATGTGATACCACCGCAAAAAGCCGGCAAAATTGCGTTCGACGTTGGCTTGGTCGATGACAAGGGCTGGTGCCCTGTTAATCCTAAAACTTTTGAGTCTAAACTCCAGGCAGGGTTACATGTAATTGGTGATTCCTGCGTGGCGGGTGCGATGCCAAAATCAGCTTATGCCGCGAATAGTCAAGCAAAAGTTTGCGCCACCGCTATTGTCGATCTGCTTAATGGACGCGAGCCGGGAATACCTTCCTATCTTAACACTTGTTATTCCATTATCGGTACGGATTATGGAGTTTCCATTGCTGGTGTTTACCGTTTAAGCGCGGACGGCAATACTATTGAATCCATAGCCGGTTCCGGTGGAGTTACTCCGAGGGATGCAACTCCAGACCAATTAAAACGAGAAGTTTCTTATGCGTATAGTTGGTTCACCAATATTAGTCATGATGTTTTTAATTAAGCATTAATTAATATGGACAGGGAGGTCCGATTATGAATTTATTGAGAATCAAGAAAATTTACGAAAAATTTTATGAAAAAAATTATTGTCGCAGGAAGCAATTTTGCTGGATTGATGACAATTAAAACGCTTCGTCGTGAAGGTTGTGATATCCCTATCACTATGGTGGCACCGCGCCCGGAAATGTTTTACTATCCAGCGATGATTTGGGTGCCAGCGGGTTTGTACAAAGAACGGGATCTTACTTTTCCACTCGATAATTTCATCCGAAAATATAATGTGGAATACGTCGCAGGAAGTGTCACAGGCCTAGACGCGCGTGCGCGACATTTGTATACCACCGCTGGTGAGATGAAATATGATTGGCTGGTGATTGCCACTGGAGGACGCTCATTAAAACAATTTTTCGGTATTGAAAACGTATTTATTCCCAGCGAGAATTATGGTCAGGTAACGGCTATGATGGATCGATTGAACTCGCTTGAAAAAGGTACGCTTGCGTTTGGTTTTTCAGGAAATCCCAAAGAACCAACGGCGATACGTAGTGAACCATTGTTTGAGTTTTTATTCGGTATTGATACGTTACTTCGACGTGAGAAACGTCGAGATCGTTTCAATTTATTGTTTTTTACTTCCTGTCACGAATTAGATGCTCGTTGGGGTATTCGGATTAAGGGTAATTTAATGCGTGAATTGAAACAACGTGACATTCACGTTAAGATAAAATGCAAGATTAAAGGCTTTGATGTGGATCGCGTTATAACGGAAGATGGAGATATAAAAAGTGATCTTATTGTTTTTATTCCTCAATTAATAGGATCAGCTTGGGCTACACAGAGTGATTTACCACTTTCTGAAGATGGTTTTGTTCTTGCTGATGCCCATTGCCGAGTGCTAGGTTTTGAGGAGAACGTTTATGGAGCAGGGGATGCTTGCCTTTTTTCTGGACCTGATTGGGTATCAAAGCAAGCTCATATGGCAGATCTTCATGGAAAAACTCTGGCGCGAAATCTTGTTGGAGATATTCACGGCAAGCAGATGAAACATAAATTTCGTCAAGAATTCATCTGCATCGTGGATACCCTGGATGGCGGTATATTAGCATTTCGCAATGTAGCGCGAAGCTTTGTATTTCAAACTCAGGCACTACATTGGGTAAAACGATTGTTTATCTGGACGTATCTAACCCAAGTTGCTACCTAGCAACTGAAGTCCCATTCTACTGTGCGGTTTTGATGCAAAAATTTTGTAAGCATGTATAGGTAACAACTTGGATTATCTACATATCTAGATGTTTTTTCTAAGAATTAGTTATTTTCGCAATAATGATTGATTAAAGAAGTTTAAATAAAAATATATAAAAATCATAATCATAAATTATAATCAAAAGTACAGCAAAAATTTTACACACTTGACAATATTTTTAAGAATGATATATTTATTTTCATAGTTTATTATGTAGGAATTTACCAATCTTCTTAAAAGCGTTTTTTGTTTGATAACATCTTTAAGAAAAAATCAACAAATTGTATCTGATTTTTACTTCTTTCACGCAATCTACATTTTACTTACTAGAGATAAGGTGACTAATTTATTTATAAGATCTCGCCAAATTGGCGAACTCGCAATGATCCCATTTTATCTTGTTGGTGGTCCGTTGATAGGTTTGTGGATTGGTAGTTGGAGTGATCAATATTTTGATACTGTGCCTTACCTGCGAATAATTTTTATCATGCTCGGATTTATAAATGGTGCGCGGGAGTCATGGCGAGTTGTTATTCGAATTTCTGAAGCCCAGGATGATGTTAAAAATTAAATTATTCGCGAAAATTTATTGTTGTTTTTGATTGATCAATGAAGTATAATATTAATTAATTTGTTATAAATTATAGCATTGATTTTTTATCATTGTGGTCTATCGAGACTTTTGATAATCGTCAAGAATTTTTTGAACATTATTTAGGGTTTAATTTGTAATAATTAAAATTATGTTGCAATCTTGGCTAGGGGTGATATATCGTAAGGTATGGTTGATCATAAAGTATGGTTGTTTGTGGTTGCGTAAGCTCTAATAGCTGGAAAGATTTGTATCTAATTTGAAGAGCGTTTGGTTCTAATATTAATCTGAGCATTGGTTAGGTGACACTCTTAAAATTGGAGACCCAGTCCACAGCCTATTACACAATTTTTTAGGTGTCACCTTACTTATGCACAGATTAATACCTAGAAGGTTAGGTTTTTCCTTTTTACCCTGCGGTGATCGAAGGGTTTTCACGTCGATAATTTATGAATTTGAGGTTTTAACAAAACGTGATTTCATTAGCGCAAGCATCGGAAATTGTTGTTCAGCAATCACAAGTTGCGGCGGGTGTTGCTCAACAAATTGTTGAGCACGCAGCTCAAGCTGAGCATACTACCGCTCACGGATCTCCACATATTGTCAATTGGGTAATTCTATTGGCACATGCAATAGGAGATTCGTCTTTTTTCGGGCAAATCTTAATTCAAGGTGAAAAAATAATTTTCACTATGGTTGTTATGTCGTTGATTGCCATTTTTTGTTTTAAAATAAGTTCACGAATGAATGTTGTTCCGACTAAAATTCAAGTGCTTCTTGAAAATATGGTCATTATGCTTGATGATCTGGTTTGTGGTATTACGGGATCGAGAGGTCGTGCGTATACGCCTTTTGTTGGTGCTCTTTTTATTTATATTCTTGTTTCTAATTTTTATGGACTTGTTCCTCTTCAGAATTCAGCGACTGCTTATATTACGACCACTGCGCCACTAGCTGTAGCTGTATTTTTCTATGTACAATGGACCAGCTTGAAGGCAAATGGTTTATGGGGTTATATTAAGCATCTTGCTGGTGATCCAAAGGATTTAATGGGTTACTTTTTAATGTTGATTAATTTTCCGCTTCATATTTTAGGAGAATTTACCAAGCCGATAACTTTAATGTTTCGATTATACGGAAACATGATGGCTGGTCATATTCTGGTGGCGGTATTTCTAGGTATGGGAGTTGATGCGCTTCGGCCATTCGGTGTTCCAATTGGTGTGCCATTGCATTTTCCGTTTCTATTTTTGGAAGTCCTGGTTTGCCTTATCCAGGCATTCGTGTTCGCGCTACTGACCGCTATTTATATTGGAATGATGCTTCCTCATGAATCTCATTCTCATGAGGATTCAGAGCATGAATATGATTTAGTGGTGGAGCATGTCCACGAACCCGTGCATGGAGAAAATCATGCGCATTAACCGTGACGCAGGTGTCTCGCGTCTAAACTAGATAGAAGGAAATATATATGAATCTTACTACTGGGGCTATTCTTGCTTTTTCTCTTCCAATGAGTCTGGCATTTGCCGCTGCAGGTTCGGCGATTGGTTTAGGTACTGTTGTTGCTGCTGCAGTGGAAGCCACCGCTCGCCAACCGGAGGCCTCTGGAAAAATTATGGTCAATATGATGGCTGGTGCTGCGTTAATTGAAGCACTGACTATTTATGTGCTTATTGTTGTTTTCATGCTCTGGGGAAAAATCGCGTAATTATTTTTCCCTTCACTATAGGCTCTTAAATAGGTAATCGGGCGAAAATAATAAAATAACCTTCACTTTCGATTGTTGTATTTGTATAAATAATGTAACGATAGTGTGGGAAGGGAAAATTATTCTCGCCCGAAAGTATCTAAAATTATTAAGTGGAATCAAATGGATCCCAATATTATTGTGGCAGCACTGCCTGAAATCCTTACACAAATATTAGGATTTTTAATAGTATTTTTTATTTTGAAAAAATATGCATTTGGTACTGTCTTTGAGATGCTTGATACGCGTCAAAAGGCAATCGCTGCATTGATTGAGGAAGCGGAAAATAAAGGAATCGCGCTTGAATCTCTTAAAAAGGAATATGAACAAAAATTGTATAATATTGAACAAGAAGCTCATCTGAAAATTCAGGTGGCTGTTACTGAAGGTCAGCGAATTGCTACCGAAATTCGTGAAAAGGCTCATGCTGATGCAACCGCGCAATTAGAATATGCTAAACAGGAAATAAAACGCGAAACGGAAAGTGCGCGTGCCTTGGTTCGTCAGGAGGTGGTCGAGTTATCTTCATTAATGGCGAGTAAATTAATTGCAAGGAATCTATCCAGCGCAGATAATGAAAAGTATGTGTTGGATCTGTTAAGTCAGACAGGAGAGATTTTATAATGGATCCTGTTGCAGTTGATCGTTATGTCCGAGCATTGTTCAATGCTGCAACTTCATTATCGCATGAGCAGCTCGTCGAACAAGATCTGGTATCTCTCAAAAAAGAGTTACGGAGATCGGGGCTTAAAAATTTTTTAGAAAATCCTCGCTATCCGTTGAGGATAAAGATGCGGACGATTGAAAAAATCGGTAATATGTTTTCATCTACGTTAAGTGCAAATTTTTTACGGATTATATTGTTACATTCGAGGACGGGATTGTTAGAGCAAATTTCCGACCGTTATATTGAGTTACACCGAGAAGCAAAGGGGATTGTTACTTGTAATCTTTTGTTTGCAACTCAACCTTCTGAGGAATTTCTTATCTTAGTTGAGAAAGAGTTGAAACGCATTACAGGAATGAATGTTGAGTTGCAGATTCAGACAGATCCAGAAATATTGGGTGGTGTCCGTCTAAAGATCAAGAATCATGTGCTTGATGGAACTTATCGTAAAAGTCTCGAATTAATGAAGGAACGGCTCCTTGAGGGCCAATACACCTAAGGCATTTGATTATGGAATAATATTTGCACCTTTCAATGTGTTGCAAAATATTAACACGAAGACGTAAATTTTATTCACGATTGGCTGCCTAAACGAAGGTAATAAATAGTTATGGCTATCAAACCTGAGGAAGTCACAAGCATTCTCCAGAAGGAAATTGAAGGGTATAAATCTGACCTTTCGATGAAATCCATTGGAACGGTTCTGTCCGTTGGTGATGGTATTGCGCGTGTCTATGGCCTGGATGAGGTCATGGTTGGCGAGATGGTTGAATTTTCGAATAAGGTAAATGGCATTGCGCTTAATCTTGAAGAGTCCAATGTCGGTATTGTGATTTGTGGTGAAACTTTTGGTATTCGTGAGGGTGATTCCGTTCAGCGTACTGGTAAAATTGCTTCAGTACCTGTTGGTGAAGCACTCCTTGGTCGTGTTGTGAATCCATTGGGTCATCCTATTGATGGTAAAGGGCCAATAGTTACGAAAACTACGCGACCGATTGAAATCAAAGCCCCTGGCGTCATTGATCGTCAACCTGTAAAACAACCTTTACAAACAGGTATTAAGGCGATTGATGGTATGATTCCCATTGGGCGTGGTCAGCGCGAACTTATTATTGGTGACCGTCAGACTGGAAAAACCGCGATTGCCATTGATACGATCATCAACCAAAAAGGAAAAGACGTTTACTGTTTTTATATCGCTATTGGACAAAAAGCATCCAGTGTTTTGGGTACTGTCCATACGCTTGAAAAGCATGGAGCAATGGATTACACCACGGTAATGTTGGCGACTGCAGATGGAGCTGCAACATTACAATATCTGGCACCATTTTCAGGCGTGACAATGGCTGAGTATTTTTTGTACAACGGTCAACATGCTCTTGTAATTTATGATGATTTATCTAAGCACGCAGTTAGTTATCGAGAACTTTCGTTACTTTTACGTCGACCTCCAGGACGCGAAGCGTATCCAGGAGATGTTTTTTATCTACATTCACGGTTATTGGAACGTGCGGCGAAACTTTCAAATGAAAAAGGTGGTGGAAGTCTCACAGCACTTCCAATCGTTGAAACGCAGGCAGGTGATATTTCAGGCTATATTCCTACGAATGTAATTTCAATTACGGATGGTCAGATCTTCTTGGAATCTGATCTGTTCTATTCAGGTATACGCCCAGCGATCAGCGTCGGGCTTTCAGTTTCTCGAGTTGGTGGTAGCGCGCAAAGTAAAGCAATGAAAAAGGTCGCGGGCCGTCTACGTCTTGATCTTGCGCAATATCGTGAATTAGCGGCCTTTGTTCAATTTGGCTCAGACATGGATAAGGCGACGCAAGCACAGATTAATCGTGGTGCGCGACTCGTTGAGCTTTTAAAACAGGGACAGTACAAGCCAATGAGTGTGGCTGATCAAGTTTGTATAATTTTTGCGGGTATCAGTGGCTTTTGCGATGAAATTCCAGTAGAGCAAATTACCAGATTTGAGGAAAAATTTTTAGTATTTTTGCGCGAAAGTTATCCTGATATTATCTATAATATTGAAAAAACTAACGAATTAAGTGCGGATGATGAAGAAAATCTTAAAAGAGCCGCAATTGAATTTAAAACTAAAAAATGATTTTGGGGCGCTATTTATTCAGCGAACTGTATCCAAGATGATACCCTAACAATGGCATCATTAAGAGAATTACGCAGGCGCATTAAAAGCGCTGAAAATATTCGTGGCATTACCAAGGCCATGGAAATTATATCGGCGGTGCGCTATAAAAAATTTACCGCACGTTATCGTAAGGCGACAGCATTTTTTGCAAACCTGGAACGTATCCTGGTAGAGGTTGCCTCGGATAAGTCGATTGCCAATAATCCATTATTTGTCCAGCGAGGGCGTAATCGTGAATTGTTGTTGGTAATCACAGGTGAAAGAGGGTTATGCGGTAGTTTCAATTCTTCAATTATGAAGGAATTGATGAAATATCTTGCCTCTGCTAGAGGTCGTCAGGTTGCGTTATATCCGATCGGAAAAATTTCTGTAGCATTTACACGGCGACGTGGTTTGGATATATGGAAAAGTTGGGCAGACGTTGGACATCAATTTACTCCTGATTCATTGAAAGGAAGAATTAACGAAATTGTCGCCGCGTTTTTATCCGGTGAATTTGATGAAGTAAATGTGCTCACGGTAAGCCTGTCACGTGCCGGAACGTCAAAACCAATACTCGAACCACTTTTGAATCTTTCTTATCTACTTAATAAGAAGACTAAAAGTCAAATGGAAGTGGATTCGGGATATATTTTTGAACCTGATGCCGAGATTGCTTTAAAGGCACTCACTAATCTTTTCATCAAGCAGAAAATTTTCATTCTGCTATTGAAATCAATAACGGCGGAGTATTTTGCACGGATGGTTGCAATGAAACAGGCTACCGAAAACGGTAAGGATGTTATTAAAAGACTCGCATTAGAACGCAATAAGGTTCGTCAAGCGATGATTACTCGCGAGTTGAGCGAAATCATTGGTGGAGCGGACGCGCTGAAATAAATCGAGAACAGGAAGAACAGCATTATGGCTCAAGTTGAGACCCAAACCGGTGAAATCGTTCAAGTGATCGGACCTACTGTGGACATCCGATTTGAGGAACGGCTCCCAGATATTTTAAACGCCATTCAAATTAAAAATATTAATTCCGATGAACTAGTAATCGTTGAAGTTGCTCAACATTTAGGCAATAACATTGCTCGTTGTATAAGCATGTCTTTGACGGATGGATTGGTTCGTGGGATGAAAGCCATAGACACGGGCAAGCCTATTACAGTACCTGTAGGACGCGAAACGCTCGGACGAATGTTTAATATGTTCGGCATACCTATTGATGGTAAGGGTGAATTTAAAGCTGAAAAAATTGCCTCAATTCATCAAAAAGCACCGACCATGGATGATCGCGAATCCGCTACTCAAATTTTTGAAACAGGTATCAAGGCTATTGATTTATTAGCTCCATACTCTAAAGGTGGAAAAGTTGGCCTTTTCGGTGGTGCTGGTGTCGGCAAAACAGTTGTTATCATGGAACTCATTCGCAATATTGCGGCCGAGCATGGTGGTTTTTCAGTATTTGCCGGTGTTGGTGAACGGACGCGCGAGGGAAACGAACTTTTTCTCGAGATGCAAGAATCGGGTGTTATCGAAAAAATGGCACTTGTGTTTGGCCAAATGAATGAACCACCAGGAACTCGTCTACGGGTTGCGCTCACAGCGTTGACAATGGCAGAGTATTTTCGTGACAAAGAAAATCAAGACATTTTGCTTTTTATTGACAATATTTTTCGATTCACTCAAGCGGGTTCAGAGGTTTCTGCATTACTGGGTCGTATGCCATCGGCTGTTGGTTACCAACCTAATCTTGCAACCGAAATGGGTGCCTTGCAAGAACGCATCGCCTCGACCAAAAATGGATCTATCACTTCGGTGCAGGCTATTTACGTTCCAGCCGACGACCTGACTGATCCAGCACCAGCAACAGCATTTACACATTTAGACGCAACCACGGTACTTTCGCGTCGTATCGCGGAACTTGGTATCTATCCGGCAATCGATCCCCTTGATTCAACGTCACGTATTCTTGATCCATATATACTGGGCCAGGAACACTATACAACCGCTCGTCGTGTGCAAAATACGCTGCAACGCTACAAAGCTTTACAGGATATTATTGCCATTCTAGGAATGGAAGAATTATCCGATGAAGACAAACTTACAGTAATGCGTGCTAGAAAGATCCAAAAGTTTTTATCCCAGCCATTTTTCGTTGCAGAACAATTTACTGGCATTAAGGGCAAGTATGTCAAGCTGGCCGAAACGATTAAAAGTTTCAAGCGTCTTGTTGATGGTGAATTAGATAATATTCCAGAACAGGCGTTTTACATGGTCGGAGATATCAATGACGTTATGGTCCGTGCCGAAGAAATTAAACGTACAAATAAGTAAATGCCTGCCATTTATAGACTTATGCAAGTCTGTTTGAGGACACGAATTAATTGCTTATGATAGTGAGCACCGCCTCAGAATAATGAGGAATTGAATAAAAATGGCATATTCATTCAGAATTGACATTCTCACTCCGGAAGAAACGTATTTCTCTGGGGAAGTAATTAGTATAATTGTTCCGGGTGCAGCTGGTTGGTTGGGAGTATTAATTAATCATGCACCACTTATGACTCCTCTTACTAAGGGACGTTTGGAATTGCTTATGTCTGATCATTCCAAAAAATTTTTTTCCATAGAAGGAGGATTTTTTGAAATTTTCTATAACCAAGCCACAGTGTTGGTCGAAAAGATTTCTCAAATCGAAATTCCTCCAGAAGAAATGAGACGGTAATTTTATTGTTAAAAATACAATAATCAATAGTCAATCACCCCGCCCTGAAGGGCGAGGTTTCGCAGAGACACTGATGACGTTAATCATTGATCCATCGAGATCAAGGAATGTGTAAAGTGATCTATAAGGATAACTAATTGATTAGTTTCAGTGGAGGTTTTGACATTTTGAAAAAATGTTTTCAAGATGGTTTTATTTCACTATATTGATTAAGTCATGTCAGTAGAGAATGTTTCTCATTTCCAAGTCGTTGTTCGTTAAAAAATTGGAAATGGTCGATGCGTTCAGCGAAGAAGATCTACGAATTTCGTCCAGTTCTCGGTTTACAGTATTCAAAACCGAATTCTCGAATTTCATGTTTTATAAAAAAACCATTTCCACTGTACAGTGGAAATGGTTTTTTATTGTAATAATCGGTCGATAATGATCGATTGAATTCACAAACCAATTTTTCTTCACTTTCACTCAAAATGATCCGAAAACATTTTGATTAATAATGTAACCCGGGTTATTTACGCTGGCTTGTGAATTGCTGCCATATCACGAAGAATGTTGGTTTCTAGCTCCATTTCAGAAATACGTTCCCGTACTAAATCTCGCATACTGATCACGCCAAGCACTTCGCCACCATCAATAACAGGAAGGTGTCGAAATCCACGATCAATCATTACTGGCATTAGATCTTTCAAACTATCCTGCGGAAGGCAAGTGACTAATTTTGTTGTCATTAATTCCGTTACATATCGATTCAAGATAAGAGTGCCCCATTTAGCAAGTCCATGAGTGATATCACGTTCCGTAAGGATGCCGACTGCCTTTTCATGCGCATCATAAACAATTAGTGCGCCAAGATTTTCATCGGCCAATAGCGCAACACATTCTTGAATCGTGGCGTTATGCGATATTCCAATCGCACCTCGTGATCTTTTATTTAACAATGATTGAACATTCATCCAAATTCGACGCAGAAACCTCCGGCTTCAGCCATGGGGAGGAAGCGCCGTCCTCCTGTATTTTCTTGAAGTTGACGTTGAAGTTGAAGTTACCGGTCTTTCCCGGCTGTCAACACTTATCGATCAGGTGACGCGAGTTTTGCGACCCAGCCCCTCTCCTCAATGTTGCAACATAGTTTCGATTCGATGTTTTGAACCTTGCAACAAACCGTTTCGTATTCTCCCAGTAGTTGTTTGCATCAGCCTCTTTCAGATGCTTGGAATTGTATATCTGCTGACAAACATAAGGAATCGCTAATGTGAATCTTTTGCTTCGTTGTAACGTAGCCCGATTTTTTGGACTCATCATTGTCCCCGAGATACCCCAGGCTTTAGCCATGGGGAGGAAAGGGGACGGTTTTCTCCGCCCCTCTGGATGGCAAAGTCTTGAAGTTGCCGGTCTTTCCCGGCTGTCAGCGCTTACGCGCCTGGTGACGCACACCTTGCGGTGTGGCTCCCCTCGCCAATGTTGCAACACAGCTTCGGTTCCATTTCCGGAACCTTGCAGCAGACCGTTTCGTCCTACCCCCGAGTTTGTCTGCATCCGCCGCTTTCAGTGCCCGGAGTTGAGGAAGCGCCCCGGGGTGAGTCCTTTACTTTGTTGCAACGTAGCCCGATTTCCCGGGCTGAGGCTGGTCAACCGGGCCTGTGAATCTGACTTCACAAGCCCCCGTTTAGCCGTGGGGTGGTTGACAGGCGGGTAAATCAATCTTTAGTCATCCAGCATTTCCGGCGCAGAAACCCCTGGCTTGAGCCATGGTGAGGAAGCGCCGTCCTTCTGTTAGTTGACTTTAATTTTGAAGTAGAAGTTGCCGGTCTTTCCCGGCTGCCACCGCCTAATTAAAGACGGAATGCCCGTAAGGGCCTAGTGACGGACGGATTTTTAATTCCGTCGCCCCCCTCGCCAATGTTGCAACGCAGCTTGGATTCGATACTTTGAATCTTGCGACAAACCGTTTCGCTCTTACCCCTGAGATTGTCTGCATCTGCCACTTTCAGAGCCCTGAGTTGAGGAAGCGCCCTAGGGTGAGTCTTTTACTTCGTTGCAACGGCGTCCTATTTCTCGGACTTAGGCTGGTAAACCAGGCTTTATTCCATTAAAGCCCCCGCATTTATGCGTGGGGTGATTTACAATAATCTCTGGCTTTAGCAATGGGATAATTTACAATTACCTCCAATAAATAACTTTATCAAATTAGTGATAATGATATATTTATTATTATTTAAATAATAAATGAAACGAACATATACTATCGACTATTATCCGCAGTAAGTCCTTCCTAAGGTAAACTTTGGCGTATAGTAGATGTTTATAACCAGATTAGTATACAGCAAACGTTTTTGGAAACCTAATTATTAATTTTTATCAGTCTTAATTTAAAAAAGTTACATCAAAGATCTTTCTTCAATTATTTTATAATGAATACACCATTTACAGGATAAATATAGTGAAAATGATTTTTCTTCGTAGCAAGTTTAATTAAGTTGCTATTTTTAATAAGATAGGTATGACATCATGACAGCATTGGTTTCAGTATATAATCAAAAAATGTAATATGATATTTAAAGCAGTTATAATAAACATGTGTTGTACGTTCAAAAAATCTTAACAAAAATAGTCGGAATTAATCTTTTAACACGCTACTTCTATCAATAAGTTCAGTTGCATTTTCTCATATACCCCCACGCAAGGATTAGGGTGGATTCAAGTATACGGTATTAATTTTGGCTCAGGCGACCCGCAAAAAACTCCAGCAGGCAAGGATTAGTTTCAAATTTCAGCGCGGACTACGTGAAGTGGTACTGTGGACATGCGCGGCCTTGGCCCTGTATCTGGTTTTAGCACTATTTACTTATAATCCTGCCGATCAGGGCTGGCTCCAGACCGCTCCCGCTGGACACCATTCCAACATGGGCGGCGGAGTTGGTGCCTATTTTGCAGATATTACTTTTCATTTTTTTGGCTATTTTGGATATTTTCTACCGGTATTTTTATTTTACGCTGGTTGGGCGTTCTATCATGGTAGCGACGACCCTAAGACGGGTAACAATACTTTCCATCCCGCCAACCTGGTTTTGAGTATCCTTGGAGTATTACTCATTTTTTCCGCTGGTACGAGTCTTGCTACTCTTCAAGCTGTCAAACCTTCTTGGTGTGACGCCCCTGTTTATTATGGCGTACCCAGCTGTGGTGCGGGAGGAATATTAGGGGAATTGGTAGGCGTGAAATTAGCTTTGACGTTAGGATACGCAGGAGCGACGGTCTTTTTGTTGGGATTATTATTTTCTGGAATTACTCTATTTACTGGCATATCTTGGGCTGAATTGGCAGAGCGCTTAGGGCAATTAACCTGCTGGCTTGTCAAGGAATGGGAGAAGCCTCTCCATCGTTGGATGTCACAAATCCTGGAAATGAATCAACAACGACGTGAGGCGCGTCGAATCGAAATTTCCAACTCCTGCGAGGAAGATTCTCCAGGGCGTCCAATGGAATCACGGATTGAGCCATCCTTAGGCAATCTTAAAGAAGAGATAAACCTTACGGTGTCCGGAATTTCTTCCCAAATCCTCACGCCTCTGGGTTCTGTTACACCTTCCGTACTTTCCGAGACAAACATTGAGTCTCATTCTAATGATCCGATAGAAACAGCTCTTTCTCAGAATATTCCTGCTGCGGTTGAAACAAGCATTAACAAAGTTTCTTCGCCAGTGACTGCGATGCCAAGGGAAAAACTGGACTCACCAACGCAAGTGATTACCCCTGTTATCAAATTATCAACAAAATTAATTACTCCCCACGCATCACCCATCGAGTCTCAGGCAACGGGACAACCTAATTTTTTCGTTGATAATCAGTATGCAAATGACACAAAAGATGAAGTCGTCGTTACTTTGTCGCTATTACCTCCAGCACCAAAAGAAGTTTTCATTCGTTCTTCTCAGCAACGGTCAATAAATTCACCGATGGACGTTGCTCTACCATCCTTGAATGTATTTGACATTACCTCCATTGAGCGTTTCCATTCACCGATGGGTTTAGAGATTCAACATCGTGTATCCTTGGGCGAAGTTTTTCGTTCTCCTGAATACGATCACAACTATGTCCTTCCCCTCGCGTTGGGAAAAGACATTGATGGTAAACCAGTAGTCGTGGATCTCCAATGTATGCCTCATCTCCTAGTTGCTGGGGACACTGGTTCAGGTAAATCATTAGCGATGCATGCTATGGTATTGAGCCTGCTTTACAAATTACCGACGGCTCAGGCGCGCCTCATCATGGTGGATACTAAAAAATTGGAATTATCGGTTTACCAGGGGATTCCACATCTGCTCGCACCGGTGGTAACGGATATGAAGGAGGCGGTCAATGCTTTACGTTGGTGCATAGCAGAAATGGATCAACGTTATCGACTTATGGCTTCCCTTGGAGTACGTAACATCGCTGGTTTTAATCGTAAAGTGGGCGACGCCTTGACTGATGAATTACCTCTCATGGATTCGTTAACTCCGGGTAAAGGTGAACCAGCAGCGCTAACTATGTTGCCTTATATCGTGGTTTTCATTAATGAGCTGGCCGATTTAATTATGGTCGTCGGTAAAAATGTGGAAGAGATGATTGTGCAGTTAGCACAGAAAGCCTGTAGCGCTGGTATTCATTTAATTATCGCTACGCAACGTCCATCAACGGATGTAATCACCGCACCCATTAAAATCAACATTCCTGCTCGTATTGCCTTTCAGATCGCCTCTCGGGCAGATGCGCTGACCTTTCTTGATCAGCAAGGTGCGGAAACATTGTCAGGGTATGATGACATGTTTTATTTATCTCCCGAATGCAGAGTACCAATTCGTGTTCATGGAATTTTTGTTTCAGATCATGATATTCATCGCATTGTCGCAGACGTAAAAACGCGCGGCACTCCTAATTATATCGAGGATGTTCTACACGGTGGGGTGTCGGAGAATGATAGCCACAGCAGCAATCCGGCAGATAATTCAGAGGATGATCCGCTTTTCGAGGAAGCATTGCGTATTGTTACTGAAACTCGTCGCGCCTCGATCTCTGGTATTCAACGTCGCTTGAAGGTTGACTATAATCGTGCTGCTCGATTGGTGGAAATTATGGAACGCCGTGGAGTAGTAGGTCCATTGCAGCCCACTGGTGCCCGTGAGGTTTTACAATTTTCAGTCAATCACCCGGCGCGAAAGAGTGAGACTTGTGAAAAAAAGTCTGAGATTGACTCGCCTAAGCCTGAACAATTGGGCTAAGTTGCAACGCAATAATAAAGATTCACCTTGGAGCGTTTCCTCAACTCCAAATATTGAAAGTGGTAAATCCGAAAGAAAAATCAAAATCAAGAATCCATCGACCCTTCGGGATCGAGGAGTATCTACGCCGAGGATCTATGAATAATATTATGTCATTTGATGCCCTTGCTTTAAATCAAAAAATTATTGAAGTGGAAGATATTTTATTTGAACTCAACCATAATAATATTGTTGAGGTGACTACTAAAGTTGCGGCAACGCTGGAAATAATGGTCGAAATTCTCAGCAAGCGAGAAGATTTTTCCAGCATAATATTTAGCTTGGTCGATTTAGCGAAAATCCATCAAGTGATTTCTACTAAGACTAGCTTGATGAATAATTTAGTTATCAACACAACATTTCAAGTTTTAAATCTTTCCTACTGCATCATAATTAATGAAGAAAATAAATATTTAATTGCTCTTCAGCAAACCTACTCGGTCATCAAAAATATTCTTGCAACCGTCAAGGGTGAACAACCTGATCATGTCGCACCCGCCATGGCAAAAATTATCAATCATATCCAAAGGAAAAATTCTGCAGATATTGTTTTTTTTGACGGTGATAATACTAACGATCCAAAATATCCAGAGAAAAAATTAAAGATTCTGATTGTTGACGATGAGCTAATACACCAAACGCTCATGCGGAAAATGGTTGATTCTTATGGAAGTTGTGATATTGCGGATAATGGAAAAATTGCCCTGCGCATGTTTAATGATGCGCATAATTGTCAAATTCCTTACGATATGATTACTCTGGATATTATGATGCCAATCATGGATGGACAACAAACTTTGAAAATGATTCGTCGCCGCGAGCGCGAACTCGGTATTACTCCAGATCGAGAAGTAATTATTTTCATGGTATCTTCCATGGATGGAGATCATGTATTGGATGCATTTTTTAGTGGGCATTGCACCGATTATATAAAAAAGCCCTACTCACAGGAAACAATTCTTGGCAAGATGCGCAGTAGTCATCTAATTAATTAGAAATTATCGGAAATTTTATCGGAGTTTTCGATAATTTCTATTATTGATTATCCACAAAAAGGCGTTTTTTCAGCTCGGTCAAAAGCGATTGAGCGCCTTTGTAATCAAATTGATCAATATACGTTTCAATTTGTGCTAATTCATCAAAATCTTTTGCTAAAAAAGATTTAACCGTATCAAAAATCGCTTGTGCTTCAGAATCATTATCAGCGAGCAATTCGGAGAGCTTGTTCAATAATGGTATAACCATATCAAAATCTATGATCATAGCTTTATTATTAGCTGCTTCTTTCATTCTCACTGTGGTATCTTCTGTCTCTTGATTGTTTATTTTCTTTATTGAGCACAGAACCACAGTTAAAGCGTCCGTGAAATCGTTCAACAAGGTTGGCCAATCTTCGCAGCGTTTATCCTTGATGGCAATTTCCAACGACAACGCGGCCTTGAAAAGATCAGGCGCTGAAATATTACCAGCCACTCCTTTGATGGTGTGAACCAGATGCAGGGCGCTGCTGATATTATCTGAGTGACTATCTTGTAATCGTTTACGAAGATCTTCAGCAGCGTGGAGATAATTTCGCGCGAATTCTGCAAGGATTGAACTAAGGAACACTGAATTATGATTCAATCTTTTCAGCACGCCAGAAAGATCGATACCAGGGACAGATGTAGACGTGATTGTTTTTTCTTTTTCAAAGCACTGAACCTCCTGCGAAGGTAGTGACCTTACGTCAATAAATTCTTGACGCGGTTTAACCCAACGTGTCAACGCGTTGAATAATTCTCTTTGGTCAATTGGCTTGGTTACATGGTCATTCATTCCAGCAGCCAAACTTTCATTCCTGGCATCCGCCATGGCATGGGCGGTCATGGCAATGATAGGCAAATCCTGAAAACGAGAATCTCGACGGATGAGACGCGTAGCGGTAATTCCATCCATGGTGGGCATTTGAACATCCATCAATACGGCATCATACTGAGCAAGCTGTACCATTTTTATGGCTTCCTGACCATCATTGGCCTCCTCCACGATAACTCCAATATATTTCAACACTTCCCGCGCTACCTCCCGATTAATGGCGTTATCTTCAACCAATAAAATTCGGCATCCTCCCAGCTTGGCGATAAATTCATTAACAGTTTCTTCGTGTTCACCTTCGCTATGTGAAAGAAAGATACCATCCTTATTAAAAGTTTCCATAATGGCATTAAGCAGCATACTATTGTCAATTGGCTTCTGTAATAAAATATCGATTCCTATTTTTTTTGCAGAAAGGATAAGTTCCTGGTTGCTGAACGTAGTGAGCATAATAACCTTGGGAAGCTCATCGGTGAGCAGCGAAATTTCCAGTAATTGTTGGGCAGTTTCGATTCCATCCATTTCCGGCATACCTTGATCCATCAGGATCAAATCAAATAGCGTACCGCTTTCAATTGCGGATCGCATTTCTGCAACTGCTATTTTTCCAGAAGCGATGATAGTCGGTGGATGCTCAAGCCAATACAGACTTTCCTTTAATGTTAAACGGGCTGATTCATTATCGTCCACAACTAAAACATGTAAATTTCGTATATCTTGCGGTAGGCTCTTCTTGAGCTTATCCAATTCATCCATTTTTTCCTGAATCCCAAAAATGGCGGTAAAATGAAAAGTGCTTCCTTTATTTTTGATGCTCTCTACCCATATTTTTCCATTCATCATGGTCACTAAGCGTTTGCAGATGCTTAAACCAAGGCCGGTACCGCCATATTGGCGAGTAATGGATCCATCGGCCTGGCTAAATGGATTGAATAAAGCTGCAATTTGTTCTGTGGTCATGCCAATTCCAGAATCTCGAATCATCACTTCAAGGTTCGCCTGCTGGATAGTTTTCTCTTGGACAAAAACCCGGACCATGACCTCTCCGCTCTTTGTGAACTTGAGGGCGTTACCAATTAAGTTTATTAAAATTTGTTCTAAACGTGTCGGATCTCCAATGAGCTGACAAGGAGTACCATTATCAATGACCAAATTCAATTCAATTTCTTTATCCGCTGCGCCCTGACGAAACATGTTTCCTAAATTATCAAATAAATTGCGTAGATTAAAATCAACTGATTCCAAAATTAATTTACCTGCCTCTATTTTTGAAAAATTTAAAATGTCATTAATAATCCGCAATAATGAATGGGATGCGTATTGGATTTTTTTGAGATAGCTTTCAAGTTTTTTAGGCGGATCCAGACGAAGCGCTAGATCGATCAGACCAATGATGGCATTCATGGGAGTGCGAATTTCGTGACTCATGGTTGCCAGAAACTCTCCCTTGATTTGACTAGCTTTTTCAGCAGTTTGACGTGCTTGTCGCAATTCAAGGGTGATACGTTCTCGTTCGGTCACATCGCGGGAAACACTTTGTAGACGGACTACAACTCCTGTTTCATCGAAAATTTGTTTAATTAAACTTTCAACCCAAATATAATTACCATTTTTGGCACGTAATCGATAAACCATTGACGCAGTACTGCCACCGCTGTCTGACGTAATTTTAAAATAATTCTTGATATCATCAGGATGCACTAACTCCACGAATGGTTTGTCTAATAATTCCCGAGGATCATATCCCAACATAGATTCTGACGAGGGCGAGATATATAAAAACCTAGAATCTGGCGTAAGAAGACAGATCAAATCGATCATGTTTTCTGAAATTAACCGGTATTGTTCCTCCTGGATTCGCAGAGCAACTTCAGCGCGACCACGCTCTTCGATTTCTCGTTGCAAGGCATCATTAGCTTCCGCTAGGCGTTGGCGTATGTTGCGTTCTTCATGAATTGCACGGTCAGTAGCATCAAGCAGTGCATTGGCGCTACGCGAAAGTAAGCCGATTTCATCATGAACGCGATGCGCTTCAATAGGTAAACGGATTCCATCCCCAGGATTGATTTCCATCATCCGTTTTGCAAATGTAGTGATAGGCCGTCCGAGCAAACGACGAAACATCGTCATCAAGATCGATGCAGCGACAATAATTTGCACAACCATCAGACCTGCGTAGTTCATGGCTTCAGCGGTCGCCGCATTCTGAACAGCATCAAGATCAATAATTACTTTTAATTCGCCAGTGGATTCCAGAGAATTGATTGGTGATGGTAAAGGATGAGAAGCCGCAGTGGAAAAATTTAATTCAACTTTTTTAGTCCTCTCTGCTTTAAATCCTTCATTTGATTCAATGCGTGCTCCCAGGATTAACGGGTTGATCAGTAATCCTTGAATTACTTCCTGGGCGATAGGTTCATTTTGCGCGAAGGCTCCAACTGCCGCCTGAGAGGTAACGGTTTGAACTAACTGTTTTTCCAATGCCCAAGCATTAGCGACTCCGCGACTGAAAAAATAAAAGTAGGCAAGTTCACCAACAATTAATGCAAAAAACATTGTTCCTAATCCAACATAAATAGCGAGGCGGCGCTCCAGGGTAGAGTGAAGGTAAAGGTTAATCATGAATTCAAGAAAGCCTATAAACTTCAGAATGGTAGTGTGAACTAAAAAATCGAATAAAAATTAAATTCTTAAATATGCTTACTTAACCCAAGTTGCCATCTATCCATGCTTACGAAGTTTCTGCTACAACGCCCACAATGGAATACATCTTCAGAAGCATAGATGGCAAGTGGATTATTTAGTGACCAATAATCTTCCGCAAGGAAGTACCGTTGATTTTCCGTGAGCAAGATGAGGAGCACCAAAAAATGGGTAGCTCTCGTCTTTTCTGACTGGTTTTTTAGCAGCAGCTTCCCCTCGCGGACTTGAAAACCAGGCTAGGCCGTATTCTTCTTTCTTTAACGAACCAAAGAGATTTCCATTATAATTAACCTCAATTTGGTATAAAGAACTGGCCGGCAGAGTAAAATACAGATGCTCAACAACATTATAAGTACTAATGGATTCCGCAATAACTTTCTTAGTAATGGTATCACGCACAATTAAGTCTAAATCCGCATGACCTAATTCCTGACTGGTGAGTAGCCCAGGAGTAAAAGCGCGATCTCGAAACCAGCTCAGAGTTGCAATAAAGAGACTATCTGCCGCCAAAATTTCATTAATATGGTAAATATTGGTTTGTTCAATTCCGACCTGACCATAATCCCAGCCGCTTCTTTTTACCGTTCCACCTTCAAACCCTGGAACATCGAGTGTTCCTGCCGCGATATACCGATCATGCGCATGATTTGAATTGAGTGCGCCAGCACCGCTCGCCCAGTCCAATGCTTGAGTAGTAATGATTTTTCCGTTGTGATTTTTTTGTCCATTATTCCAACCTGGAATTTTATCTGCGCTATTGAGCAATACGGACTTAACCACTCGCGCGTCACGGGCGTGTAAATTATTGGCCAATTCTGGATCGCTCTTGGCTGCATGAATAATAAGCGCTGCCGCCCCGGAAACGATTGGCGAAGAAAAACTCGTGCCGCTAACATTTTTTAGGTAAGTGCCGGGTCCGCCACTCACGATATTTTTCGGGAGCGCGGGATGATTACCACCTGTTTGGCCACCATAGTGAGCTGCGATTAATTTTGCACCAGGTGCGACAAGATCAATCTCCGCACGGACACCACGGATTAGGCCATTGACTGGATCGGAATAATCCTGAGGTCCACGGCTGCTGAAAGAGGCAACAGCATCATAAATATTAGAAATATCATTTTGAAGGGCACCGACGGTAATATTATTATAGCCAGATCCTGGACCACCTACGGTATTTGAATTTGGACCAAGATTACCTGCCGAAGTGATAAAGGTTGAATGAGGGTTTTCATTGGCAAAACCATCGGTAATTAGTGCCGGAAATGAAGTTCCCGTTGGATCCGGACCGCCCCAACTACTGTTAATCACATCGGCGAATCCAAAAAAAGCACCGTACACCATCGATATCGCTTCCGGGGTAGTAGTGAAATTCCCAGAGTAGGCTTTTCCCGTCCAGTTCGTCGCCAGAGCGCCGGAGTGCAATTCTGTGTTGTAGGCAACCCCAAAATTTTTCCCTTGTGGTTCATGGCCACCAAGAATACTTGCCACGCTTGTCGCGTGACGATCGTATTCGGGGGTGAAGGGATTTTGATCGGAATCTTGAGTGCTAGGGTCGTTGACGAAACGTTTCACATGAGTAAGAGTTTCGTGATCATTCCAAATATGTCCGGCTTCAATGTTGGCCGTAATCGTCCAGCGGTCAATGGAATCTATTCCACGTTCCACTCCTGTTGCTAGAATATAAATGAAATTGGCCATAGTAGGTTTCGCCTGGCTAAATGAACTCAGTGAGCTGAATGGCAGGAGTTCAGATTCATCATCAGATGCTACCTGAATGGGCCAGGTCGCAATCATGTCCGCCAGTGCGGAGGGTTTTTGAAAGATCATAATACTGAATAAAAGAAAAACGAAAACCCGAAGGTTAAATATATTGATTAATTGAGCAAGCATTATTTTTTCCTGCACCAAAGGTAGTTAAAATAAATCAGATTTAACGGTTGCCGTGCGTTCCAGCTTGTTCCAGCCAACCACGATTCCCTTTAATGATGCCATGGTTGATTTGATAGCAACATAATACATGAGCTGACGATAAAAAAAACGTTGCCAGAAAAGCCATAATAAAAGACTCCAATCTTCTCGATGCTCAAGTGAAAATGCAAGCACCGCCGCTAGGAAATCTATTGCCAGGAATAACGAATAATAAAATAAAATCCGCTGTAATCCATCATTGGAAAATTGGTCGGGATGTTGCCACCAGTCAAAACCCGCTAGGACAAGGGAGGATATGAAAAGTAAATCCATCAGCGGCGAGATTAAGGGGAAAATTACCTGAAACACAATAATGTTGGGCAGGGCAATCACCCCAAGGGAGCCGTAGCGGGGACGGAACAGGACCGCACGGTGGCGCCAGGCGGCCTGCATGGTGCCGTACATCCAGCGGTAGCGTTGCCGGATGAAGCCACGGACTTGACTCGGTGCTTCGGTAAGAGCGATGGCGCTATCTTCGTAACGAATGGTGTAACCGAGCCGACGAATAGCCAATGTCAGGTCGGCGTCCTCGGCCAGGGTCAGATCACTAAATCCATCAACCGTAACGACCAATTCCCGACGCCACGCTCCCACCGCGCCTGGTACCACGGTAATGCAATTCAGGACATCAAACGCGCGCCGATCCAGATTTTGACTGGTAATATATTCCAACGCTTGCCATCGAGTCAGAAGATTGGTGCGGTTACCCACCTTGGCGTTGCCCGCTACCGCGCCCACGCGCGGGTCATGGAAATGTCGTACCAAGAGCGAGATGGTATCGCGGCTAAAAACCGTGTCGGCGTCCAGAGCGACTACTACCTCGGCTTGGGTATGAGCAATCCCGGTGTTCAGTGCGGAAGCTTTACCACCATTTTCCTTACTATAAACGCGCACCCGTGGCTCGTCGGCAAAAGTCTTTTGAACAATCTGAAAAGTATCATCGGTTGAACCGTCATCCACCACAATAATCTCGAAATGCTCTGGATGGGTACTGGCGAGCAACGAAGCAATGGTCTGGTTGATCACCTTAGCTTCATTATAGGCCGGGAGAATGACCGCTACGCTGGGATTATAGTCTGGGTCAAAAACACGCCGCGTGCGGAGCAACCGTTGAACTACGGCGAGCGCACCAATGAACAGCAACCGCCCCACACCCAGAATGATACCCGCCAAGAACAACCAGTGGACTACGGTGATGGAGAATTCAACCACCGCGAAGGCAATCCGATCCGCCCAAACATCCAGGGAATTACGCGCGAGGAGTGGCATCATGTCGTCTCGCGGGTAACCTAGCAATTCAGCCACAGTGACAAATTGAAATCCATGACTCCGCAGAATTTGCACTAAACGTGGAATTGCCTCCACAGTTTGTGTTCGGTCGCCACCGGAGTCGTGAAGCAGGACAATATTTCCCTCCTGTTTCTCCGCGTCCTCGACAACACGCCTGACAATTTCGTCCGTGCTTGGACGTTGCCAATCATTAGGGTCGATTTTCATGCCTACTGTGAAATAGCCGTGCTCCGTGGCAACTTCTAGTGGATGAATTTCATCGGGGGTTTCCGGCTCCGAATCCATCGCGTAAGGGGCGCGGAATAAACGAGTTTGGCGTCCAATGACACTTTCCAGCATGCGTTGGGTTGCCGACAATTCGAGCTGAAATTGAAGCGTGGGAATCGTGGCGATGTTGGGATGGGTAAAGGTGTGATTACCAATTTCATGGCCTTCGTCGAACATCCGCCGCAATAAATCCGGATGTTGCTGTGCATTGGATCCAATAATAAAAAAGGTAGCGGGAATTCCGGCGCTTTTAAGTACGTCCAAAATCGCCGGAGTCCATTCAGGATCAGGGCCATCGTCAAAAGTTAAGGCAATATTCCTGGGAGAATAACCATGGCGACTAATTACGTATGGAGAAGGATAGACGCTAAAACGCTCATTCACGATTAAGCCGCGCGCTTCGTCATAGCGAATATTCCGTTCGCCCGCGTGAGGTTGCGATGCTACGCGCAAAATTTCGCCCTGGCCTTCGTAGTCAAGGGCATAACCGAATTTCATTTCTTCCAGAGAAATAGCGGCCGTTTCATTTAGTGGATCATTGCGATCCAGGATATTCCAGATCGCAGGATCTTCGCTACCCAGGCGCCACAAGGCATAACCTCGGGGATGAAGTGCATCTGCGGTTACTAATTGATTAAAAAGGCTTACTGCATCGAGTATCCAAACACGGTGGAGAGTTTTACCCTCCTCGTAGTCAAAATAGGGATTTAATGCCTCAGGATCAAAACGAATAATGGCATCGGTTTTTTTAGCCGTAAGAATGGCTTCCCCAAAAGTTTTTTCCTGCGCCGGACCCTGGGGAGGCCAATCGTAGGCGTAATTCGCCATGCCTACCACTAATTTGTCGGGAGGAATTTCGGTTTGTTGTTTAACCAGCGCTTGAGCGAACCAACCCATGCTGGCGATAGGACCGGCGCTGCCGCTCGACCAATGCTCATCGTAAGCCATCACAATTAAGAAATCAGCCACCTTGGCGTATTTTTGATAATGCCATTGCGGGTCCAAAGCGGGTACGCTGAGGGATAGCGAGAATCCTTTTGGACGGGTAGCAGCATAAAGTTCACTCATGAAAATCAGCATTTCCGGCTGCGCTGACGAAGGAATATCCTCAAAATCAATGCTCAATCCCTGAAAATTATTCCTTTCTAGGTATTCCAGTAAATTATGTATAAGTTTTTCCCGAGCGTTGGAGTTTTCCAATAAACGGGCGAGTTGCGCACCATCCCATTCCGCGCCATTCCAATTATTGATTAGCGGAGTAATAGAAAGATTTGGATAGCGATTACGAATATATTGGGTTACTTGGCGTTGACGCATTGGCTCATCCTCACGCAAGCTGCCATCTGCTCCAGATAGATGTAGCCACTCAGGAATGAGTACGTCTAGGTGGTCTAAATTTTCCTTTAGTGAGCTGAAACTCGCGTCATCCCAATTAACATAGTAGCCAAAAATCAGTGGTTGTCTTTGATGATCTTTATGATGCGGAGCGCGCGCCTTTAATAAAAGTTGCGCCAGGGTATGTTCCTGTTCTCGTTCCAGGCGTGCTTTCACTTCCTTGAGTGCCCGTTTTGCCTTGGTGATATGGTGTTCTTCCCCTCGTGGTGGAATGCCATGACCCGATCGGGATGATAACGTGGAATTCGGAAGGGGCAAGGCTGGTAATATGGGATTAGCGAGGATGCTCACCATCAGGAAACCGGCAAGCACTGATAAAATTATTCCAACCAGCAAAATAGCGAGCCGTAACCGTGGCCAACGACGGTTGTCAGGATCAAAAAAAACGGGAAGAGGACGTTGATTTTGCATGGCATTCGTAATTAAATTAAATTGAATTATTTGCCATGAACGGCGTATTGATTGTCGGTGTTAGAGAGAACCGACGGAAAGTCTTGGCGATAGTAATACCATAGCCCAGCACCGAGAAGACTGGAAATCACGAATAGCATGATACTAATTCCTACACGTATTTCAGGGTCAAGGTTAAAACCAGAACCTAGTAGTGAAAAGATTAATGTTTGAGGTAAATAGCCCAGGAGTGAGCTTAAAAAAAATGGTAGCGGCTTTACCCCTGAAATACCTCCCGCTAGGTTGGTTGCAAGGTTGTTGGTAAATGGTGAGAGACGCAATACCAGGGTCATGAGGATTGCACGACTGCCTAGAAAATTGTCAATCTTTTGGATGGGCTGCGGAAAATGGCGAATCAGGAAGGAACGACCTATAAAGCGTGCATATTGAAAGGTGATAATCGCTCCGATTATGCTTGCCATTAGTGCTAATCCCGTCCCTAAAATCAAACCAAAGGCATAACCGCCAAGAAAACCGAGCATTTGGCGCGGCAGGCCAATTGCGGTAAAAATGCTTCCAATTAGCACAAATAATGCGCCTCCTATCAATCCACGACCGCGTACCTGATTATCAATCCAGTCAGTCCCGAACAGTGAGTGTAAGGTCGCCCATTTTAATAGTAGCCCAATTAAAATCAGGGTTGCCATTAACACCAATCCTCGCCAGAGCGCGGGGGATACGCGAACGAGAAAACGTACTGGAAGTTCCTCACGCCCGATGGGTATACATGGCTTACTACGCAAATCATTCATCAGTGTCTCCAAGAAATCCCGCCCCTTAGGACGGTGAGGAAGGAAGACGATTTTTTTGTCCCCTTATGGATAGACCAAGACCATTTTGTGTGGGGTCAATGGCTACGTTGACTTTCAAATACGAATTTAGAGCTAAGAATGAACCTTGTATATTTTGTGGTTCAATATACTAGGAGTTACGCAGTTGAACTTGTAACTCTATAACAAAATTGAATTTTTTTGTCCTTCTGCGCGCAGTCACAGAACGCAGAATCTCTATGTAGATGAATTCTGCGACTCCGCTTCGCTGTGCGCAGAATGGCTTAAATTTGCAAAAATTTCCTTAATTCTTCACGCATAGAGTGTGCTACATCCGTCGAAGATCGATAGTGTAATACAATGTTTATTCCTGACTGGTGCAGTCCACGGGTAATGGCAGCACCTACACGGTGCGCCACGCCGGTAATCAGGGCGGTCTGAACTATATTCGACATGCGAGCGATATTGAAGGATGTTAAAAAGAAAACTCAAGATAAAGCTGGACCGTTCAGAATACGACGCTCTTTATATATCAGATATACATTTTATGCCCGAAGGTTCAAGATACCAACAAAACAATCAAGATTCTCTGTTGTTTCTTTTACGATCCTTTAAGGAACAGGGCATCAGGTTTGACAAAGTTTTCATCGTTGGCGATGGTCTTGAAAATTGGTTTGTTTCATCCGCGCATGAATTTAAAAATAATCCAGAAATGTATCATGTTTTATTTGAATCCCTGGAGGCTATCTCGAATAAAAGATTTTATATCATTGGGAATCACTGCACTCGATCTTTGACCATGAAGTTGCCAAAACCAATAAGCACTTATCTAAAAAAGAAAAAATGGAGCATATTGAAAGAATATCGTGATGAAAAAGTAGTCGTTGTTCATGGTCATCAAGCGCAATACAACACATGGCAGTGGATGATTTTTATTCCTTTTTCTTATTTGTTGTATAATATTTTAAGATTGGTTCCAGGTGCGCTCATGATATATGAATACTGGGTTCTCGCTATAATGGATTTCGATAAAAATAAATCAGAATATAATCATTTCATATATCATAAAAAATTGATTAAAGAAATTAATTGTGGCAATAAATGGTTAATTTCTGGACATACCCACAAGCCAATTCATTTCCAACATCTAAAAAGTATCAACACAGGTGATTGGTTAACCAACAAAAGTTTCATTACTCAAAAAAATTTTGACTTTAAACTTTGGCGCTACGATGATAATAAAGGGATTACCTTAATTCCTCCAAAAAGCATGGGTCTTGGTGGATACCGAAGTACTTCAGGAATTCCTAGGCGGTAATCGCGGTTCTTGACAATGATGAATTGATGAACCGTGTCATCATCAGTGTCTCCGAGAAACCTCGCCCTTTAGGGCGAAGAGGAAAGGAGACGGTTTTCGTAGTCATAACCGTCACTCTTTTGAATAAGTTTACAATACTGATAACCAATACCCTGTATTACTCCATTAGCGGTTTGAATATTAAAACTATCCGTTGCACGTACCGCCACACGGCCTATATAAATACCGATTTTCTTCCCGTTCTCGACAACTGCTTTAACCATATCGCCGGTTTGAAAACCTTTAATCAGCTTGTTTCGGGTAAGATATCCACGCGGGAACCCATATTTATTCAACCGAATGCGTTGATAACAGCCCCGTTCCGTTGCTTTAATGAATAAAATCGATTTTCGCTAATTCTTAATGGCATTTAATTCTCCAACACATACCGCGTCCAATGCGTGGGCTTTAGGTATTTCCAACCTAGTCCGCAGTTTTAGTAGCTTCCTCGCCCGTTTTTCGCTGCACGGCATCAAAGGTTTTTTCGTTTATCAAGAACAAAGATAGCCATTTTACTTTTCAAAAAATGCGTTTACGCGCCTAGTGACGGAAGTCTTTCGGCTTCGCTCCCCTCGCCAATGTTGCAACAACGCAGCTTCAGTTTTTTAAAATTTTGCAGCGGACCGTTTCGTAGTTACCCGTACCATATCTGCATTCGCCGCTTTCAATGCTTGGAGTTGAAGAAGTGCCCCAAGGTGGGTTCCTGCGACTGCGCGCAGGACAAGCTTTTACTTCGTTGCAACGTAGTTCGATTTCTCGAACTAAGGCTGGTCAACCTCGGACTTGTTTTCACAAGCCACGCCCTTATAGGGCGGGGTGATTGACCTTGCCTCTAGAGGAAAGTCACTGTATAAAAGCGTTGCCATGTTCCCCTAACTTTAGTCAACCAGTTGCCCACATGCTGATCAAAACCCGTTATTTCGGGACCCAAGAGGTCGATCCCCAAAGTATTCTCTTTTTTCCAGAGGGCTTACCAGGGTTTGAGTCCTGTCATCGATTCAAGTTATTTCACGAGGATGGCGAACACGCCATTATCCATTACCTCCAATCCCTAGATAATCCGGAAGCGGTTTTTTCCGTGGTTGAACCTTCCTGGCTGGGCCTGGACTATGAGTTGACTCTTTCTCCAGGAGAATCGATGGTACTGAAATTTTTTTCCACGAAAAAAGAAGAAACGCTGAAAGATTCCAAAGATTCCATGGCGATAAAAAATCCTCTTTTGGTGCTGGTCATGCTTGCCGGAGTCCAGGAGAACGGGGAAGATGAGCCGTGTATCCGTCCTCTTACCGCCCAACCACTCATTATTAATCCATCAACTCGACGTGGCATTCAATTACGGCTTACGCGCGAGGATTTCGATACGGTTGTGCAGTGATTCCAACTGCCGCAAGACGACTGTAAACATAATAACAAAATCTCACTAAAGTTAGTGTAAATCATCCCACGGCAAAAGCGGTAGCGGCTGTAATGAAATAAAGCTGGTTTACCAGCCTGAGTCCGGGAAATCAGACTACGTTGCTACGAAGTTACAACAACTTTTTATTTCAACGTCAAAAACAGGAGGACGGCGCTTCCTCCCCCACGGTTAAAGCCAGGGGTTTCCGCGCCGAATTTGGATGACGGTATACCGTGAATCCCGAGGGCGGGCCTATATCCGCCATCCACTGGACATGCCCATTGAGCTGGAATTGGAAAAAAATCCTTCTTCCGATCCCCGTTTACAAAATATCAGCATGGGAGGATTGTGCTGCCGTAGCGGTGAACATCTGACTCCTGGATCGCGTGTGCGAGTGCGAGTCCCGTGCGTCGATCCACCTTTTGAAAGCGAGGGATCGGTGGTTTGGTGTCGCCACCGCGAGCATGATTACGACGTTGGTATTCGTTTCAACGTTCCCGAGGATGCTTTCCGGGCACGCATGGTGGAACAGATTTGCCATATAGAGCAGTACCGCCAAAAAGTCTTCCGTACCGAGGGACGATCCTTGAATGGAGATGAAGCAGCACAGGAATGGATTACCCGTTACGCGTCACGCTTTCCAACAATGTCAGCCTGATTGAAAGGCTGATCACCCTATAAACCAATGGAGTTTGAAGCAAATCGGGGAAATAACCTAAATGAGCATCGATGACAAGGTCTTGAGAGTGATGAAGGGGCTTAATCAGGCGATAACAAGCAGGGGTTGGTGCCTGGTTGAAGGGGAAGTAGGCGTTGGAAAAACCCGTGCGATCCAAGAAGCTGTGCGTCAAATTGGATGGCAGGCAGCATGGATGGGCGTGTCGGATCTGGAGTCTGAGGAAACCAGACAGACCTTGGCGATTATACCCAAGGAACTCCTGGTGCTGGATGGCTTAGTGGACGAATGGGCACCCTCCAATGAGATGGGACTAACACCCGCTCCGTCTTGGACCGCGCTTTACATGGCGATAACCTTGGCCATGAGTCGAGCCAGTCATAATTTGATGACGGTAATTTGTGTTGCCATTCATCGAGAAGGAAAAGCTCGTCCTCCAGAATGGGATTATTTGCCTGGCTGTGTGGTAATCACCCTTGATTAATTTTCACTCATTTGGTTATAACAATACCTTCGCCAATTTTTGTTCCGGGGAACGCCATCGGTTCGAGATAGGGCCACAAGCTGACCGATAGCGCGTCGATAAAAATCGGGTACGGGATTCGCTGATCGAATTTTAATTAATCAGCTTCTGCGTCAAAAGGTTACAACTTGGCGGTTCTTCATGGCCACCAACTGGCCAGATTGGCGAAGGTAT